>USFW01000003.1 GCA_900553985.1 uncultured Clostridium sp. | reverse complement strand
GAAAGCCTAACCAATTCTAATCTTCATTCCATGCGAACGTCAAAATCCAAAAAAACATAATTATCAACTATTTTCAGCGGTTAATTCATAAATGCTATTACTAACTGCTTACTCTACCCAAACAAACTCAACTGATTACTCTGGCTCATTCCATCTAAACATCCAAATTTCTTCAAAAGTTCAGCTACTGAATCTCCTACTTTTGAACGAATTTTCATATCGTCAATAGACATGAATTTGCCATCTTTTCTTGCATTTTCAATTCCTAATGCTGCAACTGTTCCTAATCCTGCAATACTATTTAGAGGTGGTCTTATTCCCTCTTCTTCTACAATAAATTTTGTTGCACTTGATTTATATAAATCTATTGGTAAGAATTTTATTCCTCTTTCATACATTTCTAAAACAAGTTCTAATACTGGATACATTGTCTTGTCTTTTGGAGTTGCATTATTTCCTAATAAGTCAATTTCTTTCATTTTATTTTTCACTTTTTCTTTTCCAAATATCATGATTTCACTATCAAAGTCGTCTGCTGCTCTTATTGAGAAAAATGCTGTATAATATGCTTTAGGCTCATGTACTTTAAACCATGCTATTCTAAAAGCATTTGTAACATATGCTGCTGCATGGGCTTTTGGGAACATATATTTAATTTTTTCACAGGATTTTATATACCAATCTGGTACATTATGTTCTTTCATTAAACTTACATATTCTGCCCATTTTGCTGGGTCTTTTAATGCTTTTCCTTTACGAACTGTTTCCATTATTTTAAATGCTGGATTTGGTGGTACTCCTTGTTTTATTAAATATATCATTATATCATCACGACAACATATTGCTTCTGTTAGTGTTACTGTTCCTTGTTCTATTAAGCTTTGTGCATTTCCTAACCACACGTCTGTACCATGTGATAATCCTGATATACGAATTAACTCATCAAAAGTTGTTGGTTTTGTGTCTACTAACATTCCTCTAACAAATTTTGTTCCGAACTCTGGTATTCCAAAACTGCCTACTTCTGAGTGTATTTGTTCAGGTGTTACTCCTAGTGCTTTTGTTGAACTAAATATTGACATTGTTTCTTTGTCATCTAGTGGTACTTTTGTTGGGTCGATTCCTGTTATGTCTTGTAGCATTCTTATAACTGTCGGATCGTCGTGTCCTAGTATATCTAGTTTTAATAGGTTTGCATCTATTGAGTGATAGTCAAAATGTGTTGTTATGATGTCTGAATTTGGGTCATCTGCTGGGTGTTGTACTGGGCAAAATTCATATATTTCTCTTCCTTTTGGAACTACTATGATTCCTCCTGGATGTTGACCTGTTGTTCTTTTTATTCCTGTACATCCTTGCGATATTCTTTTTATTTCTGCTTGATTTACTGGAATATGTCTTTCTTCATAATAATTTTTAACATATCCAAATGCAGTTTTATCTGCTACTGTACCTATTGTTCCTGCTTTAAAGGTTGTACCTTTTCCAAATATTACTTCTGTATATTTATGTGCTTTTGCTTGATATTCTCCTGAGAAGTTTAAGTCTATATCTGGTTCTTTATCTCCATTAAATCCTAAGAAGGTTTCAAATGGTATATCCATTCCATCTTTATCTAATTTATGACCACATTTTGGACATTCCTTATCTGGTAAGTCAAATCCATTTTTTACTCCATAATCTGTAAAGTCTGAATATTTACAGTTTGGACATCTATAATGTGCTGGTAATGAATTTACTTCTGTTATTCCTGTCATATTAGCAACAAATGAAGAACCTACTGACCCCCTCGAACCAACTATATACCCATCTTCATTTGACTTCCATACTAATTTTTGTGCAATTATATACATAACTGAAAATCCATTTTTTATAATTGAATCTAGTTCTTTATCAAGTCTTGTTTGCACTATTTCTGGAAGTGGGTCACCATATAACTCATGTGCTTTATTATATGCTATGTCTTTAATAGTTTGCTCACATCCTGGTATGTGTGGAGGACATTTTTCAGGTGATATAGGACTTATTTGGTCACACATATCTGATATTTTATTTGTATTTGTTACAACAACTTCATATGCTTTTTCTTTTCCTAAATAACTAAATTCATCTAGCATTTCTTCTGTTGTTCTTAAGTATAGTGGTGCTTGATTATCTGCATCATCATATTTTTGTCCAGCTTCTAATATACGCCTATATATTTCATCTTGTGGGTCCATAAAATGAACATCACAGGTTGCTACTACTGGTTTATTTAATTTTTCTCCTAATGCTACTATTTTTCTATTTATATCTCTTAAAGCTTCTTCATCAGCAACTTTTTCATTTCTTATTAAAAATTCATTGTTTCCTGTTGGTTGAATTTCTAAGTAATCATAGTCACTTGCAATTTCTTCTATTTCTTCATCTGTTTTACCAAGTTCTATTGCTTGATATACTTCTCCTGCTTCACAGGCACTTCCTAGTATTAATCCTTCTGAATATTTTTTATATAAACTTTTTAAAATTCTTGGTTTTCTATAAAAATAATGTAAATGTGACAATGATACTAATTTATACAGATTTCTTAGACCTACATAATTTTTAGCTAATATTATTGCATGATATGTCTTTAATTTTTTATACTCTTCTTTTTTGGCTTCTGAATCTGCTGCAACTCTGTCTATATCTTCAACTATCTCAGCACCTTTTTTCTTTAACATATCTATCATTACCTTAAATACTTTAACAGTTGTATCAACATCATCTAAAGCACGGTGTGCTACTTCTACTTTTATTCCTAAATTTTCTGCTATTTTTCCAAGTTTATATTTTTTATAATCAGGGAATAAATCTTTTGCTAAACTTAATGTATCTAAATATGTATAGTTAAATTCATATCCTAAAGCTTTTGCATTTTGTTTTAGAAATCCTACATCAAAGTTTGCATTATGTGCTACTATTACAGTTTCTTTATCATCTCCTAAAAACTCTAATATTTTTGGAAATACTTTTTCTATAGTTTCTGCATCTTTTACCATTTCATCTGTTATGTTTGTTACTTCGGTTACTCTTTCTGGAATATGTTTTTCTGGATTTACAAATGTACTAAAATTCCCTATTACTTCTCCATTTTTTACTTTCATTATTCCTACTTCTGTTATTTTTTCTGTAACAGCTGAAAATCCTGTAGTTTCTAAGTCTAGTACACAATATGTTGTATCTATACTTTGCCCTTTTCCATTATATACTGTTTTTGTATTATCTGGAGCAAGATATGCTTCAACTCCATAAATTATTTTTATATCTTTATTATCATATCCTAACATTTTGTGAGCTTCTGGGAAGGCTTGTACTACTCCATGGTCTGTTATTGCTATTGACTTCATTCCCCATTTCATTGCTCTTTTTATTAAATTTTTTGCTGATGTCATTGCATCCATTTGGCTCATTTTTGTATGCATATGTAATTCTACTCTTTTTACTTCACTATTATCTTGTCTTACTGTTTTCTTTAATCCTTCACTTTCCACTATTGTATTTGCCATTACTGTTAGTTCATTAGAAAATGAATCCATTTGAGCATTCCCAGAAATTTTTACCCCTTTTGCATTTTTCATTCTTTTTATTACTTTTTTGCTAACATCTCTATTTAAAAATGCTTTACAAGTCATACTACTTGAACCATCATATAAATCAAAACTTAGAAGTGTTTTTCCAGATTTTAATTCTCTATCTTCCATTCCTATAATTTCACCATCTAGTGCTACTTTTCCATCATCTACATTTAATTCGGAAATTTTCACTACATTTTCTGTTATATTTGGATTCATTCCTAAAATTAATGGTGTATCTTCATCATCTTCTGGAAGTTCTGGTACATCACAATTACTTGCAATAATAGTATTTGCCATTATTGTTACATCTCCAGCATATGCATCCAATCCTGCTTTTCCTATTGCTTTTATTGCTTTTGCATTTTGAATTCTTTCTATAACTTCTTTTCCTTCTGAAATATCTTTTGCAAAAGATTTACAAGTAATTGTTCCAGTTCCATCATATATATCAAATATTAACATTCCTTTTCCTGTTCTTGTTTCTCTACATTCACTTGTTAATATTCTTCCTTCTATTGTAATTCTAGAATTACTTGCTGTTATATCTTTTATATGTACTTTATTTTCTTTTGCTTTAGATGGTTTTCCCATTATATATTCTTGTTCTTCATACTCAGTCATATCATCTGGTATTTGTGGAAGTCCTCCCTCCATTTCCTCTTCTGGAATATATCCTTCTAGTCCTGTTGGTGGCATATAGTCTGGGTCATTATATTCGGGCACATCTTGGCTATTTTGATTATTTGCTTCTTTTTCATTTTCTTTAGCTTGGATCATATTTAATTCTTCAATATGTGCAATGGCTTTTTCTTCTACATTTTTTATTTCTTCTTCAATTTGTTTAATTTCTTCTTTTGATAGTTGTTCTGTCAAGTTTACCTTATACTCAATTCCAAATATATTTTTAAGAACTTTTTCTAATTCCTTATCTGTCTTTTTAGCCTTTAAAAAATCTGCACCTTTTATGTGCATTTTTACATTTATTTCTTTTCCTTCAACACTAACATCACTTTTTAACAGTAACATTGGCTTCATTAATGGATATTTATGTGCCATATATGCAATAATATTTTTCCACTCTTTTTGTATTGAATTTAGTTTTACTCCTTCGTGATATTTTATTTTTAAGTCAATTTGTTCAAATTGAAATCTTTCTCTTAGGAATTTTTCAAAAAACCATAATTCTTTTATTTCTATATATTCGTCAAAATATATTAATACTTGCAATGTATTTGTCTTTTTTATTACGTTTAGTCCTTCAATATTTGCATATTGTATATTTGAACTTGTTTTGTAATCACTAAATATATCTTTTACTTTTTTTGTTTTTGTATTTTCTTCTGACATATTTTTTCTCCTTACTATATCATCATGTAATGTTAGCAATAAAATTTAACTGGACTTTGTTGTTGTACTTCTTTCCATTTTGAAACAATTCCAAAATAATTTAATGAGATAATTTCCATTATTCTATTCAATTCATTTTTTGGAATTTTACTTAAATTATTAGCTAATATACAGTCTCCTGATTTTGTAAGCCAAATTTTTGTAGAATTTCCATTTGGTTTACCTTTTGAAACATGCACATGAATAGGTTCATCGTTCTCATTAGACCAAAAATAAATTTTATAACCGCATTGTTTCTAATAAATTAGGCAAATTTAAGACCTCCTTCACGCGCATACTTAAAAAATAGATGTGCTCCTCTTTCAACTATTTTTCTAAATTCTTCTACCTCTTCATCTGAATACTGTCCATCCCTCTCTACTATTTTATAGCTAGGAAGTTCAAAAACAACTGTATCAAATCCATGTTCAGTAGGTCGTTCAAAAGAAACTCTAATATATTCTTCTCCATTGTCTTTTTTACGAATATCTGAAAAAACTACCTCTGTTTCATCTGGATATTTGCAAAGTGTATATACCATATATTCACTCTCCTTTTTATAATTGTTATACATTATTTACTTTAATTTGCATTTTAATTGTGAAAGTCAAAATAAACATTAACAATTAAAATGTATTTTAAATTTTATTTTCTATTTAATATTATAGCACATTTTTACTTGAAATTACCATAGATTTTTTAAATACAATGAAAATACTGGTTTTAAAATTAATATTTAATAAAATTTTACAAAAAAGATTGAAAATGATATAATAATGTCGAATTTAGTTAATAGATATATACTCAAAATACTAAAAAATAAATGAAAGGAATTGGTTATATATAAAATTATGGTTGAATTACTTTCACCTGTTGGTGATTTTGAATGTTTAAAAGCTGCCGTTCAAAATGGTGCAAATAGTGTATATTTTGGTGCTGATATTTTTAGCGCTAGAGCTTTTGCTACTAATTTTGATGACGAAACCTTAGAGAAGGTTATTGAATATGCAAAAATAAGAGGAGTTAAGACAAATCTTACATTAAATACATTAATAAAAAATAATGAACTTGAATCAGCTCTAAACTTAGCTAAAAAAGCTTATAAATTTGGAATTGATGCAATTATTGTTCAGGATTTAGGTTTAGCAATGAAATTAATAAAAACTTTTCCTGATTTACCAGTTCATGCTAGTACTCAAATGACTGTTCATAATTTAAATGGAGCTTTAGAGTTACAAGATTTAGGTTTTAAAAGAATTGTTCTTTCAAGAGAACTTTCTGTAAATGATATTGATTTTATTTGTAAAAATACTGATGTAGAAATTGAAACTTTTATCCATGGAGCTTTATGTATTTCTTATTCTGGTCAATGTCTTTTTTCTAGTATGATAGGTGGCCGTTCTGGCAACAGAGGCAAATGTGCTGGTCCTTGTAGATTACCTTTTGAGTTATTAGAAAATGATAAAAAAATAAATTCAGGATATCTTTTAAGTACTCGTGATTTATGTGGTTTAGATTATATTCCTAAGTTAATAGAATCAGGTGTTAAATGTTTTAAAATTGAAGGTAGAATGAAAAATCCTGAATATGTTGCTACTGTAACTAGAATTTATAGAAAATATATAGATTTAGCATATTCTAATGAAGAATATATTATCGATGAAAATGATAGAAAAGAACTATTACAAGTTTTTAATAGAGGCATGTCTTCTTCTGGGCATTTATCTAATTCTGGGAATAAAGATTTAGTTTATAAGGAAAAGCCTAATAATATGGGTCTTTACTTAGGAAAGATTCAAAAATATAATGAAAAAAAAGGATTAATTACAATAAAACTAAACGAACCTATTAAGATTGGTGATACAATTTCTGTTGATTATGAGCAAGGTTCTTATACTGTTTCTGAGTTGATGAATTGTAATAATAAAAATATTACTGAAACTAATGTTGGAGATACTGTAATTATTGGTAGAATGAAGGGAAATATTAAATTAGGTAATAATGTTTATAAAATGAGTTCAAAAGAATTAAGCGATTTAGCAAAATCAAGTTATTCTAAAGAATATAGAAAAGTTGCTCTTAATTGCAATATTTCTATAAAAGAAGGTAAACCTATTGTAGTTTCAGTATCCTCATCTTCTAATATAGAATTATATAAAGATTTATTTATAAATTATGTTTCTGATTTAATTCCATTAGAAGCTAAAAATAGACCTTTAAGTGAAGAAACTATAATAAGTCAATTTTCAAAAACAGCTTCTACTCCTTTTGAGTTTAAACATTTTAATATAGATTTAGATGCCGGATTGTTTATTCCTAAATTAAGTCTTTTAAATGATTTAAGAAGAAAAGTTTTAGCCTTAGTTGAAGATTATGCTCTTAAAAAAATTAAGAGAAACAATTATTTTAATTTAGATGGCTATAATTTACCATGCAATGAATCAAATGTAAATAATAAAACTGAAGATAATAAATTAAATTTGAACTGTAATCCTGAAAATATTGAAAACAGCTTAAACTCAAATTGTAACTATGAAAATATTGGACTTACTAAAGCTATTAAAGGTAATCTAGTTTTTAATAGTAACTCTAAAAATTTTGATATTTCAGTATTACTAAATATTTTGAATTTAGATTATGATTATTCAAAGTTAAGTGATAAAATAAAAAATGTTTATATACCTCTTAAGTATTTTACTAACAGAACTTTTGCTGATATATTACATATTTTAGATAGTAAATTTAATATATATATTTATATGCCAACTATTATAAAGTCAAATTATAAAAATTTACTTTTATCTAATATAGAAAATACTTTGCAAAATTATAAGATACAAGGTTTTGTGATTTCTAATATATGCAATTTTAAATTATTAGAATCTTTATCTAAAGAATTTAATAAAAATTTTGAAATAATTACCAACTATACATTTAATGTGTATAATAACTATACTATTTCAGAGTTAAAAGAATTAGGAGCAATTAGATATACTATTTCTCCCGAATTAGATAAAACTACCATTAATTCTTTATCAATTTGTAATACTTTAGATAATGAATTAATTGTATATGGGAAAACTCCAGTTCTTAATATGAATTATTGCTTGCTTGGTGAAACTGATAAATGTTATCCTACTTGTAAACAAAAGTGTAATAGTAAAAATTCTTATCTTCTGAAAGATAGACTTAATATGACTTTTCAAATTTCACCTGATAACATTCAAACTGTTACAACTATTTATAATAGTAAAATAACTTCAATTTCTCCTTCTGATTTTAATATTAATTTTGCTAGGGTTGATATTTTAGAGGAAAATATTGATGAGATTAATAATATTGTTTCAAAAGTTAGAAATGGTGAAAGATTAGAGGGAAAAAATTATACTAATGGGAATTTGAATCGTGAGATTTAAAAATAAAATAGGAACATAAAATGAAATTTTTTATGTCCCTATTTCATTTTAACTTTCTAATTTTCAATAAAAATTATCTTAGTTTTTGTGAAATTATAAATTCCCATTATCCTTTTTATGTTTATTCTTACTATAAAACCAATAATAAATTCGTACCTATTTATAAACTTTTTTATTTTAATATCCATTCATTTTTATTCTTATCCCATTCACCATTTATTGAAGTTTTCAAACATACGACTGGACGTAATCCTTCAAGTGCAACACTTTGATGCCTATAATTTATATTTCCTGCTGAACTAATTCTCATTAAATTTCCACTATCATTAGCTACTGTTGAAGCTAAAAAATATCCCATACATCCATCTTCCGTTAATTCCTTATGTGGATAATATAATTTATCATTATATCCAGCATTACTTGAAATATCATATTTCATAGTAGATGGTTTGTCATTCCCCCCTACAAAATATCCTCTACTATCATAATTATTACAATATAATTGTGTATATCCTTTTTGATTCCAACTATCACAAAACATTTCTATTGTTGGACTGCCAATAGCAGAATCTGCTACATTAGTGTCTACGAAAACCTTCCACTTTTCTATATCCATTAAACTAGCTACTGCCTTCATACTATTTTTATTGTCCGGATAACATTTTAACTTATATTTATTAGCTATTTCTTGTTTCACATCTTCTGCTCCACTATATATCAATTCGTTCCAACTAACCTTATATGTTCCTTCTCCTACAATCCCTAAATCAGAAGGTATCTTTGTATTTTCTAAATAATCAGATGCAATTAAAAATACATTATTTCCGTCATTATAAAAAATTTTCCAATCAGTTACTCCATTAGCACTATATTTTACTTTTTCTCCATAGTTTTGTGGAGTTATTAAACTAGCAAAATTACTTGGATCTTTTAAATATACTGTTCCATCAGAAAAAATATTATAAGTTCTATCCCTAATTTTTACTAAAAATGTTCCATCTGCATTGGCTGTTACTTCTGCCACATTTCCAAATTGTTTAGCTATTGCATTTCGTAAATTTTCAAAATTTAACTCTTGATACTCTTCGTTTGTTATTTTAGCATCTGTTACTGCTAATTTTATTTTTTCTGTTTGTTCTCCTATATCTGTTTGTACTTTAGCTTCAGTTGCTTGTTTTAATATTCCATTATCCCCTGTTAGCATCGCTATTGATACTCCTGTTAAAATTAATAATACAATAATTGTAATTACTAATGCTATTAATGTAATTCCAATCTCATTTTTTCTTTCAATTTTAACTTTATTTTCTTTTTTTAGTTTTTTCATTTATTTTATTTCTCCTTTTTTCTCAAAAATTAATCCATACACATTATACTGGTTATATAACCAATAGTCAAGTAACCTAAAAAACTATATAATGTTTTTATAGTTTTTTAGGAGATAAATATGGTAAAATTGAATATAGAAAAAGGAGAATATTTATTTAAACTAGATGATATTCTAAGAAAGAAAAAAATTAGTATAAATAAATTAATGAAAGATACAAATACAGATTTTAAAGTATTAAAAAGAATAATATCAGGTGAATTAGTCCGATTTGATATATTTGTTATAGCAAGATTATGTGATTATTTAAATTGCAAAATTACTGATATTATTGATTATATTCCAAATAAAAAATGAATTGAAATTATACATTTTAATGTTTAATTTTCAATTCATTTTTATTTATTTTATATCTGCTTACTACTTAAGTCAATTATTAAATCCATATTATCATCTTTTGCTGACTTATTTTTTCTAATTGCACCACATTTTTTACATCTGTAAATAATAACATAACCTTTTTTGCTATGAATCTCTAAACTAACTGGTTCTAAGTCACCATGGCATTCTTCTGCTCTATCTCCCGGATTTTTATCTACATGTTTTGAGTGTAAACAAAAAGGACAATGGTCTCTACAAGAATAACCTAGTTTTGTTACTTTTTTTCCACAATTTTCACATATAAACTCTTCATCTATTTCTGTAAATCTTCTACTATTTTCCATATAAACTTCTTTTCCTTTCTCGTTTTACTCAAAATGAACACATGTTAATAAAAGATTCATGTATTTCAACTTAGTCTCTTTTTGAATCAGTCTTCGTTATAAATTCTTTATCATTTATAACATTTTAATATTTAAAGTTTCCTCCACCTAAAAATTCTTTTAGCAATGAATTATTTGGTATGTATTCTTTTGGAATTTCTTCAAAATATTTTAACATATTCATTATTCTTCTTGCTTCTGCATATTCTGGTTCTTTATTCGTTATTTGTTCTAATAAAGGCATTACTATTGGCTTTAATGCTCCTAATTCATATACTAAAGATGTATTAAATACGAAATCTGCTCCTTCTTGGAATGGGAATATATTTTTTTCCTCTCCCTCATTTACCTTATTCCATGTACGTATTGTACTTTGTGCTGAATATCCTCTGAATTGATAATCTCTTACTATTCTTCTTACTAATCTTGTATCTGTTGTTGATATTCTATTAAATCTGTCTAAATTCAATACTGTTAATGCACTTATATATATTTTATATTTTTGTTCTGCTGGTATTTTACTTGTTAATTTATCATTTAAGCAGTGTATTCCTTCAATTACTAATACTTCATCTTTTTCTAATCTTACCATCTTTCCATTATATTTTTTTGTTCCTTCATGGAAATCAAATTCTGGCATTTCGATTTCTTCGCCATTTAATAACTTTGTCAAATGTTCATTAAATAGCTCTAAATCTATTGCTTCTATACATTCAAAATTGTATTCTCCATTTGCATCTCTTGGTGTATCTTGTCTTTCAACAAAATAATTATCCACTGAAATTGTTACTGGTTTTATTCTATTTAATCTTAATTGTATTCCTAGCCTTTGTGCAAATGTTGTCTTTCCTGATGAAGATGGACCTGCTATTAAAATCATTTTTATGTTTTTATTTTGTGCTATATTATCAGCTATTTTTGCTATTTTCTTTTCATGTAATGCTTCTGCTAACATTATTATATCATTTACTCTTTTTTCTTTTATTGCTTCATTTATTTTATATGTTCTTTCTATATTTAAAATTTTATGAATATCATCATATTCTTCCATTGCCCATGCAAGCTTTTTAGTTTCAGCAAGTTCTGGTAATACCTCTGGATTTTTTTGACTTGGATATCTAATTAAAAATCCATCATTATATTTTACAATTTCAAATATTTTTACTATTCCTGTTCTATTTGCTAAAGTTCCATAACAGTAGTTATAATAATCTTCACAAAAATACATAAAAACTTCATCATTATTTTCTAAGTCAATTTGCAATCTTCCTTTTGAAGTATGTTCTTTTTCAAAGAAAGCTTTTGCTTCTTTCATATTCATTATTACTTGTTTTATTGGTAAATCTTGTTCTATTATATTTTTTACTTCTTCAGTTAATTTTTTAACAAACTCTTCTGTAACTTCTTTTCCTATGAAATCACAAAACATTGAATTTGCTAATTGATAGTTTACTTCCATTCTTTCATTTGGATAAAGTTTTTCAAATGCTTTTCCAACTATGTATATTAATGTTCTTCTATATACTTTTTGCCCTTCTTTTGATGAGATGTCTATTAACTCTACTTTTCCATCTTTTTCTATTTTATAATCTAAATTTACATATTCATTGTTGAATATTCCTGCTATAACTGGGTATTTACTTTCTTCTATTTCTTCTTTGAATAAATCACTAATTTTCATTGGTTCTTTTATTTCTTTTATTTTATCTTTATATTGTATCTTCATAAAATTCCTCCTTATTTTTTGTATATTATTAATATATTTTATATGATTTGATTTTATAAGTCAAATTTATTTTTTATTTTATTAATATAAATTATATTTGACAAAACACATTATATACTATATATTGTTCTTACCTTTCTCAAGGTAGAAAGGAGGATCGTTTTTTTATGAAAGAACTACTTAAAGTGTTGAAACTTTATTTAATTTACTTAATAGTAAAGCACTTAAAGGATTAAACAAAAAGGAAAAGACTAGGAAAAGTTTTGAGAGACTTCCTAGTCTTTTTACGTTTTTTTATTTAGAACTACTTATCGACGTCTTGAGTGTATTATAACTCATATTTTATTATATGTCAAATTTCATAAAATATTTATAAAATCTTAAAATTTAAATCGACTTATTATGAATATTTATCCATTTCAAAGGATATACTTTAAATAAATATATTTTTTAGGGAGCGTGATTTTATGGATTTAAAAAGAGTATATTCTATTTTAGATAATAAAGAAAAATGTGATATTTTTTATGATGATAGACCTGTATGGATTCAAGGTGTAAATGAAAACATTGCAAAAGTTGGATTTATTGATAATTTTGAAGAAAAAGATGTTTTTATTGATGATTTATATGAACGAAATTTATATAATTAGCCTTCATCTATAAGAAAAGTATCGAAACTACAGTAGTAAAGCTATCGCGGGTCTTTTTTAAGATGCTTTTACTTGTTGTATAGAAAAAATGACTATCTTAGAAATATTTTCATATTCTAAGACAGTCATTTTACTTTTTAAATTAATATTTTAAATTTTAGATTTAATCTTAACTTTAAATACTATTTTTCTATATAAAATCATATTCTAAAACTTCATTTTTTACTCATCTTTAAATGAATTTATTCTAAATAATTTGAACAATTCAACAATTACAAGTGGTGCAAGTGCTAATCCCACTAATTCTAATATATTTTGACTTGGTAATACTGGAATACTAAATGCTGCTCTTAATGGTGGTATTGCTAATATTCCTATCATTAAAGCTGCTGATGCTAATATTGCCCATATCAATTTGCTATTATTAAATACCTTAGTTTTAAATATTGATTTTTTATTATTTCTAATATTAAATACATGAACTAACTCTGAAAATGCTAGTGTGACAAACGCCATTGTTTGACCTACTTCTATTTTTGATTCGTCTAATGTTAATCCATCTAGTGGTTCTGTTGTTGTTGCAAGTCCTATCATAAATGCTGCTAGTGTTAATAATCCTATCATTACACCTTGGTATATAACTCTCCAAGTCATTCCTTTTGTAAATACTCCCTTTTCAGGTTTATTTGGTTTTCTTTTCATTATATCAGAATTTGCTGGGTCAAATGCTAATGCTAATGCTGGTAATGAGTCTGTTACTAAGTTAATCCATAATATGTGAATTGGTAATAATATTTCTAAGTGTGCTATGTCTGTTATTCCAAACCAACTTGCAAATAATGGTGTACATAGTGTTGCTAAAAATAGTACTACTATTTCTCCTATATTACTTGATAATAAGAATTGAATAACTTTTAATATATTATCATATATTCTTCTTCCTTCTTCTACTGCTGATACTATTGTTGCAAAGTTGTCATCTGTTAAAATTACATCTGCTGCTTCTTTTGCTACATCTGTTCCTACAACTCCCATTGCACATCCTATATCTGATGTTTTTAGTGCTGGACTATCATTTACTCCATCACCTGTCATTGCAACTATTTCTCCATTTTTTTGCCATGCTTTTACTATTCTTACTTTATGTTCTGGTGAAACTCTTGCATATACTGAATAATGTCTTACATTTTTTTGTAATTCCTCATCACTCATTTTTTCAAGTTCTTGACCTGTTATTGCTTCGTTTTCATTTTCTAATATTCCTAATTTTTTGGCTATTGCTGTTGCTGTAATTTTATGGTCTCCCGTAATCATTACAGTTTTTATTCCTGCTGTTTTACATTTTTCTACTGCTTTTTTAGCTTCTTCTCTTGGTGGGTCAATCATTCCAACCATTCCGACAAATATTAAATCACTTTCAATATTTTTTATTTCTTCTTCTGTTGGTTCATAGTCAAATTCTTTATATCCACAAGCTAAAACTCTTAATGCTTCTTTTGCCATTTCTTCATTTTTTTCTCTGATTGTTACAGCATAATTTTCTAAATCTTCTTTAATTTCGTTGTTTAATAAATATGCTTTACATATTCTTAGTAATTCGTCTACTCCACCTTTTGTATATGCAATATATTTATCATTAACTTTGTTGACTGTTGTCATTAATTTTCTATCTGAATCAAATGGAACTTCTGCAACACGAACCATTCTATCATATATTGATGGGTCAAAATTAAGATTAAATGCCATGTCTACTAATGCTGTTTCTGTTGGGTCTCCTGTTAATGTTCCATCTTTAGAAATTTTTGTGTCATTACATAGCATATTTGCATATACTAATTTTGTCATATCTTCATTTACATTGTTTTTATCAATTTCTGAAAAATCTTTTATTTCTTTATTTAAAAATACTTTTTCTACTGTCATTTTATTTTGAGTTAATGTTCCTGTTTTATCAGAACATATAACTGTTGCACTTCCTAATGTTTCTACTGCTGGTAATCTTTTTACTATCGCATTTTTCTTTACCATTTTTTGAACACCAATTGCTAAAACAATCGTAGAAACTGCAACTAATCCTTCTGGTATTGCTGCAACTGCTAGTGATACTGCTGTCATAAACATATGAATTGGTTCTTTATGTTGCAATAATCCTATTATGAATATAAATACACATATAGCTAAGGCTGCTATTCCTAAAGTCTTTCCTAGTTTATTTAATTTTTGTTGTAGTGGTGTTATTTGTTCTTCTGTTTGGTTTATCATTTCTGCTATTTTACCAACTTCTGTCGTCATTCCTGTTTCTACTACAATTCCTTTTCCTCTACCATATGTTACTAAGCTAGAAGAAAATAGCATATTTGTTCTATCTCCTATTCCAATTTCTGCATCATCTATTTTTTCTATTGTTTTTTCTACTGGAACAGATTCTCCTGTAAGTGATGCTTCTTGTGATTTTAAGTTTACTGCTTCTGTAATTCTTAAATCTGCTGGGATATAATCACCTGTATCTAATACAACAATATCTCCAGGTACTAATTCCTTTGCTGGGACAACAGTAATATGTCCGTTTCTAATAACTTTAGATGCATGGTCTGTTAATTTTTGTAATGCTTCTAATGACTTCTCAGCTTTAGACTCTTGTGTTACTCCTATTATTGCATTTACAAGAACTACTATCAATATAATTATTGTATCAGTAATTCCTTCCCCTTCTGCTACACCAACTACTCCAGATACTATTGCTGCTATTATTAAAATTATGATTGAAAAGTCTTTGAATTGGTCTAAAAATCTTTTTAACATTGATTTTTTCTTTTTTTCTTTCAATTGATTTAGACCATATTTTTCTCTTCTTTGCTTTACTTCTTCGTCTGTTAGTCCTGTTTCAATATTTGTGTGTAGCTCTTTTTCTACATCCTCTACTTTCTTGTTAAACCAGTTATGATTTTCCAATGTTCTTCCTCCTTTTGTAATTATTTTGGCATTATTTTAGTTTTTTATGACATAAAATAAACATATAAAAAGACCTTTAAAAGGTATTGTTTTCCTTTTAAAAGTCTCGCTTGCTCATTTCCAAAAGCTTACTAACCAGATAATAATTATCGCGACTGTTGATTAGTAAATTAAAGCTACTCCCTTTTAAATCTATTTATACATATTCCAACTATCTTTTAATGCCAATATATATATCTTTTTTATAAGTATAATATTTTCATCTATTTTTGTCAATTCTTTTTTAGAAAACATTTTTCTATTCTCAAATATCCTTTTTCTTATAAAATCTTCTAATTTCATCTTTTTCATAAATTAAAACCTCTCTTTCGTATAAAATACATTTGACTTTTGTATATAAAGAGGTTATACTGATAGTAACACCTCTTTATTGAGTGTTGTTATAAAAGAGATAGTAATAGATTTCGCGGTCTTCTATCTCTTTTATCTATTTTATAAAATTAAAATATCTTGTCAAGTTTTTTGCAATCATTTTCGACAAAATCTCCTATAATATTTCTAAATTTATTTCTCTTTCAACTTTTATTTGTATATAATTCCAATCTAATTTCGATATGTATTCTAAAGAAATATGTGACATAAATTTATTTTCTTTAGCATATTTGTTCCATTCTTTTACTAATGGAAACTTTTTATTTTTTTGTGTTAATTCTTTTAATGCATTATATGATATCCTATAATAAATTATCATCATTGAGCTTTCAGGAAATTCTACTTCTTTTATGGATTTATAATACACATTTAATAAATCATCAAATTCTTTACTAATTATTTGTGAGTTTTCTGAATATATTCCATATTTTCTTATACTTTTATCTAATTTTTTCCTTATAGTTTTTAAATTTTTTATTACTTCGCTCATTATTATCACCTTTATTATTTTAGCATTATGCTTTTGGATAAAAAATACATCTTTGTTTTCATATTTTTTTCTTTGTAAAATTATTTGTTCTTATACTAGATTATTAAATAATATTTTCTTTTTTTCATTACATTATCTCCTTTCCTTTAAATTCACTTTAAGTATAATATACTTTAAGTGAACTGTCAATCTTTTTGATTTATTAAAGAACTTTGTATTTATTTGTTGAAATATGTTATATATGCATGTTATAATTGTTGATGAGGAGTGATTGCAATGAATAGGATAAAAGAATTGCGTAAACAATTTGGATATACCCAACAAGAACTTGCTGATAAAATTAATGGTGCAAAAAGCACTATTGCAATGTACGAAAATGAATCACGCAAACCTAGTATAGAAATTTTAATAAGATTATCTGAAATATTTGGTTGTAGTATAGATTATATTCTCTGTAAAAGTGATGTTAAAAATAACAGTTTAGAACTTGATGATATAGAAATTGCTTTTGCAAATGGCATAAAGGGATTAAATAAAGAAAATCAGGAAATTTTACGAGAAATTATGGAGGATTTATTAAAAAAACAAAATAAAAATTAAAAATGAATACTGATGATTTATACAAAAGATTACAACAAGAAAATATACACTATATAAATAAAAAACTTTTTTTGACACCTGGTGCAATTGTACATTATGAAAATATTACTGCAATAGTTGTTGATAAAGAGCAAATTAAAAATTCTACACATGAAAATACAATTATAATTCAAGAATTTGGTCATTATTTAGCTCATTCATATTATAAATCTAATGACCCTTATGAAACAATAAATGATATGGAGCAGTCTGCTGATATTGCAGCTTGGAACGAATTTTTTCCATATCAAGAAGTTAAACAATTAATTAATAATGGTATATCTACTGCAACTGAAATAGCAAATTATTTTAATGTAAATTCTGATTATATTGCTAGATGCTTAGATTATTATTATGATATTAGTGATGGATTTAAAAAATAGATTTTTAAAACAAAATAAAGCCAATAGCTAAAATTTAATTATCGATTTTAACTATTGACTTTATTTTTTAATTCAAATATACATTTGGTGACCCCTACGGGAATCGAACCCATGATTCCACCTTGAGAGGGTGGCGTCTTAACCGCTTGACCAAGGGGCCTTAAATTTTACTTATTATTTATACCACTAAATTCTATTTTAGTCAACTCATATTGTAAAATTACTAAAAATCTTTTATTATAAAGTAGCTGAAAATAGTTGATAATTATAATTTTTTGGATTTTGACGTTCGCATGGAATGAAGATTAGAATTGGTTAGGCTTTCGAATGAGGAATGCTCATGGTACCTGAAGTATGAAGGGGTCTGAGTGAGAGAGGCTCATGAGGAAGCCTTACCAATTCTTTCTGAATGAAATAAGTAGTCAAAAGCCCAAAAAATTATAATTATCAACTATTTTCAGCGGTTAATTTGTAAAAGCTATATCTATTACAACAAAAATTTATATGCTACTCATACCATTCTAATTCCCAATCATCTAAAATTACAGTATCTCCTTCACATACTCCCATTTCTTTTAGCTTCTCATCTATTCCCATGTTTTTCAAGCATTTTTGTAAATAATACATTGATTCATTATCTTCAATGTTTACTCTTCCCATTAGTCTTTGTACAGCTCTTCCTGAAACTATGAATATTCCATCTTCTTCTTTAATTGACCATTCATCTTTTTTATCTTCTAATGTATAAACAACTTTATCTTCTATTTCAATTAAATCTTCTTTTGGTAAGTTTTTCAATTCTTCTGTTACATAATCTATTAATTCTTCTATTCCTTGTTTTGTTGCTGCTGATATTTTAAATAGTTTTAACTTTTCTTTTTTAGCTAGTTCTTCTACTTCTTTTAGTAAATCTTCGTCTTGCATTGCATCAATTTTATTTGCTACAATTATTTGTTTTCTATTACTTAATTTTTCACTATATTTTTTCAGTTCTTCATTTATAGTATTAAAGTCTTCTACTGGATTTCTTCCTTCTTGACCTGATACATCTAAAAAGTGTAATAATAATCTAGTTCTTTCAACATGTCTTAAAAATTGAATTCCTAGTCCAACTCCTTCACTTGCACCTTCAATTATACCTGGAATATCAGCTATTACAAATCCATCTCCATTTTTTGTTTTTACTACTCCTAAATTTGGCTCTAATGTTGTAAAATGATAATTTGCTATTTTAGGTCTAGCTTCTGTAACTACTGATAAAAATGTTGACTTTCCTACATTAGGAAATCCTAATAATCCTACATCTGCAAGTAACTTTAATTCCAAAATTATTTCCTTTTCTTCTCCTTTTTCTCCATCTTCTGAAAATCTAGGAGCTTGTCTTGTAGCTGTTGCAAAATGTGAGTTTCCTCTTCCACCACGACCACCTTTTAAAATTAATTCAGTTTGACCTGGATTTGATAAATCTGCAACTACCTTTCCCGTTTCTACATCTTTTACTATTGTACCTATTGGAACTTTTATATATAAGTCTTTTCCATATTTTCCATTACAATGACTTCCACTACCATTTTCTCCATTTTCTGCCTTAAATTTCTTATTATATCTAAAATCAATCAATGTGTTTTTATCTTTATCTACTTGGAAATATATATCTCCACCTTTTCCTCCATCGCCACCATCTGGTCCTCCTGCTGCTACATATTTTTCACGACGGAAAGTTGCTGCTCCATTTCCACCATCTCCTGATTTTATTATTATTTTTGTATAATCTGTAAACATATTCTCACCTCTTTAACTTTTTATATTTCATCAAAATAATCTAATTTCATAGCACTCTTTACTTTCTTCATTGTTTCCTTCGCTGTCTTTCTTGCTTTTTCAGTTCCCTCTTTAAGGATCTCATCTACAAGTTCTATATTCTCTTCATAATATTTTCTTTTTTCTCTTATCGGTCTTAAATACTCAATTATATTTTTCGCCAATTGTTTTTTGCAAGCAACACAACCTCTTTTTCCAGCTCTACATTCTTCACATATTTTTTTCACATCTTCTGAATCTGTAAATAGATTATGATAATATGCAACCATACATATATCAGGATTTCCTAAATCATCTTTTTTTATTCTATTAGGGTCTGTTACAGCACTCATAACTTTTTTTGTAATTTCTTCTTCAGTATCAGATAAATAAATAGCATTTCCTAAAGATTTACCCATCTTTTCATTACCATCAAGGCCTTTTATTCTTTTACCTTCTGACAATACAATTTTAGGTTCAACTAAAACATCTCCATAAATACTATTAAATTTTCTAACAATCTCTCTTGCTTGTTCTATTAAAGGCTCTTGATCTTCTCCTGCTGGAACTAACTCACCTTCAAAAGTTGTTATATCAGCTGCTTGACTAACTGGATATCCTAAAAATCCATAAGTAACACTCTCGCCGAAAACCTCTCTTTTCTGAGCAATTTCAGTCTTAACAGTTGGATTTCTCTCCAATCTTGCAATTGAAACCAAATTAGAATAATAAACAGTAAGCTCAGCAGTCTCAGGTATCATAGACTGTATATATATAGTAGTTTTACTAGGGTCAATACCACAAGCCAAATAATCCATAGCAAGTTGTCTCACATTATTTCTAACCTTCTCTGGATTATTAAAATTATCAGTCAAAGCTTGAACATCAGCAATCAAAATATACATATCATACTCACCACTATTTTGCATCTCAACCCTCTTCTTCAAAGACCCAAAATAATGTCCAATATGCAATCTTCCCGTTGGTCTATCACCTGTCAAAATTCTCTTCTTCATATCACATCATCCATCCTTCCAATATTAAATCATAAAAAATGCACTTTTTCAACACTGTAGAGTAGTTAGAAAGTAGTAGTGTAAATAATTTTTTTATATTAATGTGTGACTGGAATAATTTTAGAAAATCTTTGCAAAATTTTGGGGTAATGTTCGTGTGGTCGCTTTTCCAAAAAGAGACCAACACAGAAAGGGCACCAAAAATTTTGCAATAGAATTTCTTAAATTATGAAAGAAGCCGTTAATATAAAAAAATTATTTATACTACTAGTTTCTAACGGCTATATTTTAACGTTCCCCTCAAAAGCACCACACTTAAATAAATTTTGCAATTAAATCATACTCACTAACTTCTACCACTTCACACTCAACAAAATTATTCAAAACTTCCTCAAGTTTCCTATTCCCCTCATTCTTAATATACACAACACCATCTATCTCTGGAACATCTTGAAAACTTCTACCAACAAAATAATTAGCATCAAAAGACATATCCTCTACCAAAACAGAAAGTTTCTTTCCAAGCTTTTTCTCTTGGTTACATATTGAAATCTCCTTTTGTTCTTGCATAATTCTATTATATCTAGCCTTCTTTGTATTCCCATGCACTTGATTTGGTAATTTCTCAGCAGGAGTTCCCTCTTCCCTTGAATACATAAAAGCACCTAATTTATCAAATCTAGCAAATTTTATGAACTCTTGTAATTCTTTAAAGTTTTGCTCTGTTTCCCCAGGAAATCCCACAATTAAACTCGTCCTTAAAGTCACATCTGGTATTTTACTTCTTATTTTTTCTATCAAACCAGTTATCTGTTCCTTATTAGTTCTCCTATTCATTTTTTTAAGCACATCGTTTGAAATATGTTGAATTGGTATATCAAAATACTTTGCTATTTTAGAATTGCTTGCCACAACATCTATCAACTCATCTGTAATTCCTTCAGGATAAGAATACAAAAATCTAATCCATTTTATTTCTTCTATTTTTGATAATTCTTGTAATAACTCAGCAAGTTTTGTTTCACCATATATATCTTCTCCATATTTAGTTGTATCTTGTGCTATTACAATTAATTCTCTAATTCCATTTTTCGCTAAACCTTTTGCCTCTTCTAAAATATCTTCCATTTTTCTACTTATAAATGGACCTCTAATATATGGAATTGCACAATATGTACATCTATTACTACAGCCTTCACCTATTTTTAAATATGCAAAATTTTTACCTGTTGTTATAACCCTATTCAAAAATTCTTCTTGTTTCAACATTGGCATTGCAGGAATTTCAGAAATTTTCTTACTTGTTTTCTTTTTTGATTTTTGAACAATATCTCTTTTTATTAAATCTTCTATCTTTTCCCAAATTTCATCATATTCATCAATTTTCAAGAACAAGTCTACTTCTGGAATTGCTTTTATCAATTCCTCATAATATCTTTGTACTAGACACCCCATTACAATTAAATATTTACATCTTTTATTTTTATATTCTGCCATTTCTAATATTGTATTTATTGCTTCTTCTTTAGCTGATTCTATAAAACCACATGTATTTATTACTAAAATATCTGCTTTTTCTTCATCATTTACTATATTAAATTTATGTTCTTTAAAAATACCAATTGTTGCTTCTGTATCTATTAAATTTTTACTACATCCTAAAGATATAAAACCTACGTTCATTTTTACTTTAATTCCTTTCTCTTTTTGCACAAATATAATCAAACTCTATTTTGAAATTTATTTTCTTTGTCTTTATATAGCATTATCATAATAACTATCTGCTTTTACATATACCAGAACACCATATAAAATAAGTATTCTTTTATATATTAAATCTATTTTGTATATTTCTAATTTTTATGACTACAAATATGTTTCCTTGTTAATTCCATTAATTCTAATCTAGAAAATCCTTCAACTTGTGTCTTTGTTCTATCTTTTTTCAATTCTTGCTTTAATAATTCCTCTATTTTTTGTTTATTTTCTTCATTCTTCATGTCTATATAATCAATTATTATTATTCCACCAATATCTCTTAATCTTAATTGTTTTGCAATTTCTTTTGTTGCTTCTTCATTTACTTTATATACTGTATCACTTACATTATCTTTTCCAGTATACTTTCCAGTATTTACATCTATTGCAGTCAAAGCTTCAGTTTTGTCTATTGTGATAAAACCTCCACATTTTAGCCATATCTTTCTATTTTTACTTTTTTCAATTTGTTTTTCTAAATCATATGTTTTAAATATTGAATCCTCACCTTTTATAGCAACTTGTATGTTTTTATATTCAGCATTTTCTTTTTTCATTCTAATTACTGTATTATAATCTCTATTATCACATACCGTAATTTTTTCTAATTTTTTCTCCACTAAATCTAATAACATTTTTTCTACTATATCTTGGCTTGTATATAATAGTTGTGCTTTATTTTTATTTATGTCGATATTTGTTGATATTATATCTTCCCATTTAGTCTCAATATATTTTATATCTTCTATTAGTTCTTTATCTTTTCCTTCTGCTGATGTTCTAATAACTGCTCCATTTCCTTCTGAAATATTTTCTTTTACTATCTTTAATAGTCTTTCTTGTTCTTTTTTATCTTCGATTTTTTGTGATATTGTTATTATATTTGTATTCGGCATTAATACTATATATTTACTCGGTAAATTTATATGTGTTGATATTCTTGCACCTTTTTTGTCATTACTATCTTTTTTTACTTGTACTAATAATTTTTGATCTCTTTTTACAATTTCATTAATGTCTCGTTTTTTATTTTGTTTAATTCCATCTTTTCTATCTACTTGAGGCATTATATCTTCTAAATGTATAAAACTATTTTTCTCTGTACCTATATCGACAAAAGCAGCCTGCATTCCTTTTACTATGTCTTTTACTATACCAATATATATATTTCCTTCTTTTCTTTCGTCTTTATTTTCTTCTATATAATATTCGATTAATTTTCCATCTTCTATAAGTGCTATTTCTTTATTTTCTAATGTTCTTTTTATCATTAACTCTAGCATTTTATTTTCCTTGTATAATATATTTAGGTTTTTTTATTGGCTTTACCTATAAACCATTTTTTATATCTAAATGAAATATAATTTACATTGACATTGTTAAATTTCTATTTTCTTTTTATACAAATGTTTTAATTAAATTTATTCATTGCAATATCTATTCCATTTTTTATTATTTCTACAACAGCTTCTTTTGCAATTTCTGTTCCTTCCTCTAGCTTTTCCAATTCTTCACTAGGAACTTTTCCTATTACATAATTTATCATATCGTTTTTATGTTCAGGTGTTCCAATTCCTACTCTTATTCTTGAAAAGTCTTGACTTCCTAAACAACTTATTACAGATTTCATTCCATTATGAGAACCAGGTCCACCTTTCTTTCTTATCTTTATTTTCCCTGGTTTTACATCCATATCATCATATATTACTATTATTTTACTTATATCAATTTTATAAAATTTTATAGCCTCTATTATGCTATCTCCACTTAAGTTCATATATGTTTGTGGTTTTAATAGAATAACTTTTTCATTTTCTATCGTTTCTGTTCCATATATCCCCTTAAATTTATTTTTATTTATTTCAATGTTATATTCTTTTGCTATTTTATTAATTGTATCAAACCCCATATTATGTCTTGTATTTGAATATTCTTCTTCTGGGTTTCCTAAACCTACTATTAAGTACATTTAAAATCATTCCTTTATTAAATTTTTAATTTATCTCTTTATTGAAATTCCTTTATATTTTACCTGTTTTTTGCCTTTTTTTCAAGTCTTTTATAGTAAAAAACATTTACATAACTTAAAATTATATTTATATTACTTAAAACTAAGAAAATTAGATCAAAAAAACTGTCCTATAAATATATTTATTTTAGGACAGTTTCTTTTATTTATAATTATTCTGCTGATTCTTCTGTTTCTGGAGCTTCATAAGCTTCTAATATAGCTTTTTGAATTTTCTCTCTAGTTTCAGCATTGATTGGATGAGCTATATCTTTGAATTCTCCGTTTGGAGTTTTTCTACTTGGCATAGCTATAAATAATCCATTTTGGCTTTCGATAACTTTGATATCGTGAATTACGAATTCATTATCGAATGTTACAGAAGCAACAGCTTTCATTCTGTTCTCTGAATTAACTTTTCTTAAACGTACATCTGTTATTTGCATTTTGTGCACCTGCCTTCCTTAAGTTTTAAAAATATTTTGTACATATTATTTATATCTTATGTACAATTATATTATTCTTCATAAAAAATCTTTTTCCTTCTTTTTTTTACAATTTTTTAAATTTTATTTGTTACTATGTAACTATTTTATTATAGATAAACTAAAAATTGTAACTTATAAAATTTTATAACATACAATATAATGAAATTTCCTTTAAACTATTGAATTTTTACATATAAAATTGTATAATCTATCTGTTAAAAAGGAGTGTTGATTAATGCCTAATATAGATAATATAAAAAAATATAAAAATATACATATGATTGGAATCGGTGGGGTTAGTATGAGTGGAATTGCTGAAATTTTACTTAATTGGGGCTTTAACATTACTGGTTCTGATTGTTATAATTCTGAAACTGTTGAAACTTTAACTAAAAAAGGAATTAAAGTAACTATTGGACATAATAGTGAAGATGTTAAAAATTCAGATGTAGTTGTTTATTCTGCTGCAATTAGGCAAGATGATCCTGAAATGGTAATTGCTAAGGAAAATAATATTCCAACTATTGAAAGAGCTGATTTTTTAGGAGAACTAACAAAATGTTATAAAGATACTATTTGTGTTTCTGGTACTCATGGAAAAACAACTACTACTTCTATGATTTCTCTTTGCTTTGTTGAAGCTATGAAAGACCCTAGTATTCAAGTTGGTGCTTATTTAAAACAACTTGATGGTAATTATAGAGTAGGAAATAGTGAGTATTTTATAATTGAAGCTTGTGAATATGTTGAAAGTTTCCTAAAATTCCTCCCTAAAGCTGAAATTATTTTAAATATTGATAATGACCATTTAGATTATTTCAAAACTTTTGAAAACATAAAAAATGCTTTTGTAAAATATGTAAAACTCCTACCTGATGATGGTCTACTAATTTTAAATGGTGATGATAATAATTGTTTAGATTTACGTCAATATACCTCTTCAAAAGTTGTTACTTATGGTATTACTAATAAAAATACAAATTTCTTTGCTGTAAATATTGTTTTTGACAATGATGGTTTTGCTGAATTTGATGTATATCATAATGATGAATTTTTTGAAAGAATTAAGTTATCGGTTCCTGGAATGCACAATGTTTTAAATGCTTTGGCTTGTATTGCTCTTTGCAATGCATATGGTATTGATAATCAATCTATTAAAAAAGGATTATTAAAATTCACTGGTGCTCATAGAAGATTTGAATTTAAAGGAAAAGTAAATGGAATAGCAAGTGTATATGATGATTATGGTCATCATCCTACTGAAATTATTGCAACAGCTAAATCTTTAATGAATAAAAAATATAATAAGTCTTGGGTTATTTTCCAACCTCATACTTATAGCAGAACAAAAAATTTATTAAATGATTTTGCAAAAGCTTTACTAAATTTTGATAATATTATTGTTTTAGATATCTATGCAGCAAGAGAAACTAATACTTATGGTATATCTTCTAAAGATTTAGTTGATAAAATTAATTCTCTTGGTAAAAAAGCTTTATATATTCCTGATTTTGACGAATGTGTAAAGTATATTAAAGATAATGTTAAAGAAAATGATATTGTTATGACTTTAGGAGCTGGTACTGTGACTGATATTGGAACTCTGTTAATTAAATAATGATTTTGGGGTCGGAGACAAAAATCAGCATCTCTGATACCCCATTTTTTATTTAAAAATTTATTATTATTATCTTTTTCAAATTCTTACATGATTTTTGTCTCCGACCCCAAAATCATTTTATTTCTTTTGTTTGTTTTAGCATTAAATCTCCAAACACAGCATATCCTTCTTTTGGATTATTAACTAATACATGTGTTACTGCACCTACAAATTTTCCATTTTGAATTATTGGTGATCCGGCTCATTCCTTGTATTATTCCTCCTGTTTTGTTTATTAGCCTTTCATCTGTTATTTCTATTTCCATGCTTTTGTTATTATAATTATTTTCCTTATATATTTTCTTTATTTCTATTTCATACTCTTGTACATTTTTATTATCTAAGTTACATAGTATCTTTGCCTTTCCTAATTTTATTTCATCTCTTAATGCTACTTCCATTTCTTTGGATGCATCTATATCTAAACTTGATATATTATCTACTTTGCCATATATCCCAAAACCTGTATTTTTTGATATTTCTCCTATTGTTTGTTGATTTTCAATTGTTCCCTGAATTTTCCCTGGATTTCCTTTTTCTCCTTTTGTTATATTTAAAACTCTAGTCGTTACAAACTCTCCTGATGCTATATTTAATAACTCACCTGTATCTATATCTGCTATCCCATGTCCTAGTGCTCCAAATGTTTTTGTATCAGGTTCATAAAATGTTACTGTTCCCACTCCTGCTGCACTATCTCTTACCCAAAGTCCAATTTTATATTCATCTTCATCAGTTTTTACTGGGGTTATACTACATTCTTTTGTTTGTTCATTTTGAATATATGTTACTTCAATTGTATCTCCATTTGATTTATTTACATTATCTATTAGATCATCAGTTGAAGATATATATTTATTATTTATTTTAGTTATTGTATCTCCTTCTTTTATTCCTGTATTTTCATATGGCTTATATATTTTATTATCTTTCCCTTCTATTTCAGACATTCCTACCACCAAAACTCCACTTGTATATAGTTTTACTCCTGCAATGTTTCCAACCGGTATTACTTTAGTTCTTGGCAATACTGATACATTTATGGATTTTAATGGTAATTTTTCAAACAAATTTAATGTAAGCTTTTTTACTCCTACTTCATTTATTTTCTGATTATTTACATTTGATGATACTTCCATGCTATCGTTTTTTTCCATTAAATTCAGTCCTAATAATGTTTTTATGTTTATTTCTTCTCCCTCAAATACTACCATTTTACCTGGTATTGATGTTATCACTAATGTATACATGTATATTATAATTAAAAAAGTCAATAATATTAAAGATTTTGTTTTCTTTTGCATTTTTTTCTCCTTTTTTTTAAGTTCTCTTTAATATTATTAACTTTTTATTTTATATTATACCTTATCATTTTTTATATTATAATTACCAGTTTAATAATAAATTATATTTGAAATATAGTATAAGCAAGCACAATTATTATTCCTTAAATTGCTCTGTATAAGTATCATATGTCCTACTTGCCTTATAGCTACTATATCTTTCTCTTGCCAAAGCCGTATAATATACACTTGCTACTTTATTATTAGTAGATTTTCCTAAATATTCATATATACTATCAGATTCTACATCTAAATTAGTATGAGCAACTATGCTTCCATAGCATCCCAATTCTCTTCTTGGATAATAATATTTTGTAGTATCTTCTATTCCTATTATACTTTTTCTCTCAAAGTCTATGTTTAAATAACCTACTTCTGGTGTAATCATAGTTACTAAATCTTTATCTGTTACCATATGATAATTATTATCATTTCCTACAATATATATTGAATTTTCTGATACAACTTCTTGATTTTTGTTATTATTTATAATTGAATATCCATTATAAACTTTACCACCAATACTTAAACCTTCCAAAAAGCTTATCATTGACATATTATTCATTATTTGTGCCCATTCTTCTTCTGTTAAATTTGGCATTTGAAAATTTATCGATGCTCCTTGTGTAAAGTTATTGTAGTTTGCTATTGCTATTGATAGATTTTTTTCTATTGTATATCTTATTACTGCCAATCTGTGGTTATTAAATTGTGAAGCTGGATCTTCTATATGTCCACTATTATCAAAAATTCTTTGATTTGATGCGAATTCATACACTACTGAAGTTCTCTCATCCACTAATTTTTTTAGTGGTTGTCCCTTTTCATCTACTGCATTTGAAGCTTTTAAATCACTAAGTCCTGATTGATTATAGAACCAATCGCTAAATTCTTTGGCTTCTTTAAAGAATTTTATTGCTAAGTCATTTGTAGTTTCATATTTTGATGAAAATTTTCCTTGTAGCTTTTTTTGTCCATTTAATATAGAAAACCATTTATCTGAATTTATATCTTTATAGTATTTTACTCCATTTAATTTTAAATATGTATATTCATTTCCATCTGGTAATATTTCTTTTAATGCTTCTTCTTGGTTTATTGGTATTCCTCTATATGTTACATTGTTTCCATTTATTTGAATGTCACTTGGATTATATAAATATCCATCTTTATGAATATATTCACTGTTAACTTTTCCATCAATTTGTATGTAATTGTCTAAGGAATATGTTATTACTACATCAGTTGCACCTGTTTTATACCTACAACTATAAAAAATATATGGTTTTAATCCAGCTAAGTTTTCTCCATCTTTATATGTTGAGTTTTCGCCTTGTTTAACATCACTTAAATCGTTTGTGTATGATGTATATATATATATACCATCATACATTGTAAATACTAATGCTGGTACATATTTATTTAATACATCACTATTGTATCCTACCATATTAAAATTAGATGCTATTGAATTGAAAAAAGTATTTACTGCTGCTTCTATATCTCTAATTTTTGAATTTTGTATGTCTGATGTACTATTATTTATAGTATTTAATTGAAAAGCTTTTACCGCATCGTATGTTGCTGTATCAAGTTTTGAATCATATAGTTCTTGTAAATTTAATGTTGATATATGATTTTGAGTATAGGCTGATAATATTAGTGATATTGGTAATATTATGATTATAAAAATTACTGCTAAATATTGTATTTTCATAAATTTATTTCCTTCGTTTATATTTAAAATTTGAAAAAAGGACGTAATTTTATATGACGCCCCTTAAAATTCTATTTTTCTAGCATTATTTTACTCCATTAGTTGATACTATTCCTCCATGTGATGCTGCAATAGTATAAGTGTCGTTTCCTGTTACTGTATAGAAAAAGTTCTTTAGTTGTTGTGATAATGTTGTATTAGTGTTTTTTACACTTGCTATGAAATAATCACCTTCTTTAAGTGCTAATACTGCATTATTATTATTTTTTCCTAATGCTTCTAGAATTTGTGATGTATACATTGAATAATATACATTTTCACCTATTTTTTCTGTTGCTGTTTGTGATGTTTTCTTTCCTGGATTTTCATCTAGAACTTTTACTTCCATTTCTACATCATATGTATTTCCTGTTGAATTAATACTTTCTACGAATTTACTGTAATTATCTGATGTTAATTTTCCTGTTGTTCTTACTGTGTCTACAAAATCAGTTGTAGCTGTTTTTACTGCTAGTTGTGTAACATCATCTGTTCTATCCGACATAGTCATTAATGGAAATACAAACATTAAAACTGCTGCTAAAATTATTGCAATTATTGTTATCAATGAATCTCCCATAACTTCCTCCTTCTAATAATAAATTCTCCTTTTTATTATTGCAAAATATATGTAATAACCCTTTTCTTTACTCTGTTTGCTTGTGGTACGTTTGATTCAGAATCATCTGGATTTGAGTTATCTACTATCTCATCATCTTCATAATACACTCCAAATTTTTCTTCAGCTCCTCCACTACTTAATATTTTATCATATAATCCTTGATCTTGCAATATAATTCCTAGTTCTTTAAATTCATTTTTTATATCATTAAATGATTTTCCATTAGGATCTCTATATGAACTTCCATATAAAATGCAACCTATAAACTGATTTCTCTTTTCAACACTTACTAGTGCTTGTCCTCTTAAATCAATATAATTAATTTCTTCTTTTTGATTTGTTCCTTTTTGAAATATAGTTAATGGGTCTGATTCATTACCATTTTCATAAAAATAAATTTTATAATTTTCATTGTACGCTCTATAAATTGCTTGAACTATTGTCTCTACACTTACTTTTCTAGTAGTATCTCCATTTTCTGGAATATAATTGTAATTATATTCTTTGTCTTTATAATTTAAAATTATTTCAGAAACTTCTCTAACTTCGGAAAAAGATGACATACTAATTCCTAATGCTAGAACAAAAGCTAATACGGCTGCTGCCATTTTTAATGCGTCTGCTGCATTTTCCATAATATATCATCCTTTCTTTGTACTTTTTAATTTGCTGGTGCAACTGTAATTACATCAACCAATCCAGCATTACCTTTACCTGTACCATATTTAATACTTATTTCATATGATGCACCTGTTGCTATTTTTGACATATTTGCAGGTAATGATGTAGCATTTTTTTCTAAATTTCCTGTTACTGTACATTCAATTTTAACTTGTCTATCCTCACTATCTTGTGATACATTATTTGCTAATACTGTTTGGAATAGAGATTTTACAACTGAACCTCTTTGTTTACCTTCATATTGTGTAAATTGTGTATTAAATTGTGTTACTTCAACTTGATTCATCGAACTATTATTTACTACTCCTTGTGCTTGATTGTAAATTACAATTCCTAATGTTATAATTAAAATTGCTAATAGTATTGCTCCTGCAATAATTAATGCTTTTGATGCATTTTCCATAAAAAATTCCTCCTTTAAATTTTACTTTTGCTATATATACTAAATTTCTTTAGTAACTTAAATAACTTTATTATTTTGTTATTTGTTCAAATAACATATATTTAACTTTTTTACTAGATTTATGATAATCAATTTTTGTGCATTTGAATTTTATCTGGCTATAATATTGCATAAATGTGCCTATACCTTTGTTAAAGATTTCTTCCATGTTGTGTATTTTATCATCATCTATAAATTTTATATCTATTTTTATCGAATTAGTATTATCTTCTATGTAATTGCCTTTATTATCTTTCTTTATATTGTTGTTTGAATTTTTATCAATTGCTTTATTTATTACAGTTGCAACATCTGGTCCAAATATTTCTTGATTATAGTAACTTTCAAATTGAAAATTTTCTTTTTGGGCTATGTTGTAATTAGCTTTATAATTCAAATAAAGATATGATATTGTTGCAATTATCATTAAAATAACTACTAAAAAAATTATAAATTTCTTCATTTTTCACCTGTCTAATATATTCCATATATAAAATTTTTTTATTAAATTTCACTAAATTCTATTAAATAAACTCTGCCCGTTTCTGTACTTACATATGTCTTTGCTTTATATTTTTTTAATTCTCCATTATTTTGTCTATTGATATCTTCTATTATTTTTTTATTATAATCATCCTCTAGTTGCTTTATATCTGTGTTTTCTCCACCTTCTATACATCTTCCTTTTAATTTTACAGTTATATAATTATCTATTCCATTAGTTGATGCTGTTTTCTTTTGTAATTGATTTTCTCTATTATTTTCAGTTGCTAAATTAGCTACTGAAACAATATCATAAATTGTTACACTTTCTTTTGTTTCATAATTAGTGAATTGTGTATTAAATTTAGCTAATTGGTTTTTTTGTACTGTATCATGTATCCTAGCTGATGTTCCTCCAAAATTCACAAATAAAAATACTGCTAAAGATAATATCAATACCCCAATTAGTACGCCTGCTGCCATTAATAATGCTTTTGATGCATTCTCCATATTACTCTCCTATTCCTACACAATTAAAATTCATTTCCGTAATTCTTCCTGTATTTTTATCATATTTAGTCTCTCCTGTAGAATCAAAGTATGTTCTCTTAAATTGTGAATACTCATAATATATTAAAATGTCATTTTTCACACTATCTAAGCTCCCATATGTTGTTATACTTTTGGGCAACCATTTTTTATCATTTATTTCTTGTATCTTTTGATTTATTGATAAACTACTGCTATAAATATCCATAAAAGATGAAACGTTACTTACTAATTGTGTAATATATTTTTTCTGATATTTATTTTCTAAATTTTGAGGTTTTGTTACTATTTCTGATAAATCTTCTTGCGTATAAGCATTTTTCTTTATTAATAAGTTTGGTCCTGATGGCTCATATCTCACTGCTTGTAGTATATTTTTATCAATTCCCTTTATAGTCATTTTCATCTTTTGAAAACCTACTTCTTCTGCTGTTTTTCTTACATTATAGTCTATTATTCTATTCATTAAAGATAGCATATCAGTTCCTCTTAGACCTATTCTATCATATGTTGAAAATTGATTATTAAATTCGACTATTTGTTGTTGTTGTACTCTTGTATCATTTTTATCCTTATAATCAGTAAGATTCGATAACATTAACATGAATGCACCAATTACTATTAGTGCTAATAACACACTACCTGCTATTATTAATGCTTTTGATGCATTCTCCATTAAACTTCATCTCCTTTACATCGTTTGTGACATCATTCCTGCCATTGTATCTGACATACTTGTTAATCCTATGAATACTAATGGTACAATTAAATATCCAACAAACATACATACCATCGGTGCGAATCCTATTGCTTTTCCTATCATACCTTTTCTTTTTATTAATCTATCATTCGATTCTTTTCTTTTTTCTTGATAGTAGTCTCTTTCAGAGTCTAATTCATCAAAGGCATCTTTGATAGGAATTTTTTCTACTGCTGCTTGCAAGCTTTCTATGATTCTTACTAGTGGCATATAACTTACTTCTTCTTTCATTTCCTCTAAAGCTTCCCATGCTCCTGATTCATAGTTATTTACACATTTTGATATTGGTTCTTTAAAGATATTTGCATACCTTTCTAGCCATTCCAATATAATTTCAACATTTACCCTTTCAATTTGCATTAACATTAAAATTATTGTTTGAAACTGCATTACCTCATCTTCCATTTCTATTTGTCTCATTTTTATTTGGAACATAAGTAATGCCATTGGTGCCATATATCCTATTATTGCAAATACAAAAGATAATAATATTTCAAACCATTTTATATATTCACTATTTACAATTTTTAATTTTTTATAAATTCTTTCTACTGCTACTTCTATCTCTTTATCTTCTGCATCTTCATAAAACTTTTGTCTTTTTACTTCTATTTGAATTTGCTTTTCTGTTGTATCCAACTTTCCTCTAAACATATTTAATATTATATTGTCTTGTTCTGTTATTTCCATAGCTTTTGCTTTATCTTTTTCGTCTAGTTCTCCCATCAGATTATAACTTGTAGTTGGTTCTGTGTATACATAGTCTATAGCTAATTTATGCAAATATGTAAATACTATTATTGACACAACACAAGTGGTTATTGCCAAAGTTATTCTATTTATATATAACCATTCCATCTTTAAATGTGATGCGGCATCTTTTAATTGTTGTTGTACTTTTCTGTATTCTTTTGTTCCTTCTTTTGGGATAAATAAGTCAACAATTTTTTTTATTATTTTGTTTTTATATAATTTTGCTTGCCATGGATTTTCTGTATTTTTTGTATTTATTCCTGTTGAACCATTATCTTTTAATCTTCTTACCAAGGTATATGATATAAATGTTAAGATTAATATTAGTATTTGAACTATCATTCCTGGTTTTCCATTATACCAACTTGCTGTAAATGAGAAGTTTGATATTGACCAGTTTTTTAATGGCTCTAGTAATAATATTGGTGTTATTGCAATTAGTGATAAGCTTTGAAATACATAGTTTAGCTTATCCCTTTTTAAAATTTCCAATTGCATTTCTTTTGATATGTTATTTATATTTTTTAAGTACAATGATGCACCATCTACTTTTCTATCACCAAATTCTTTTGTTAAATATGATACTCCCGCAAATTCTTTTAAGAATATATTTGGTGCTATATCATAATATTTTTCTAATTCCATTTCTGGATCATCAGAAATTAATATTTCATAGATTTTTTCTCCTTGCCTTGATACATCCATTTCGTCATCTTGTGATACTTGATATATTGCTTCTTCTACCATATTAAATTCGTGATATGCATGTCTTATTTCAGAAAAGAAATCTAATTGTTCTTTTAATAGCATTGAATCTTTTTTATCTACTGATCCATCTATTAATGTATCTATCATGAATAATTCAAATATAAGTAATATTGTCATTATTAGATAATTACTTTTTGTTAGTAAAATTGTCACAATAACTATTGGTATAATTAAGGCTAGTGCTTTAGTTAAAATTTTTGCTGAATCTCTTCTTGTGCTATACTCATCATCAATATTTATAATCTCTAATCTTCTACGCAATTTTAATATATATCTTTTTAAGAATGGAACTCTTACATACATTATATATAGTTTTTGAAAAAGAACTTCTGAAGAAAATGATTTTTCTTTTGTGCCTTGCTGTAGTCTTTTTATCTGTCTATATTCTGATTTTTGCATTCTCTTTGCTAATATAAAATATGCAATTATCATTATTACTAATAGTCCTGCTGCTCCACCCATTATGTAAAATATTATTTGATTAGACACTCTTATATCGCACCTCCTTTTAGCTTTATCATGATACTATGATTGTTTTGCTTTTCTTCCTCTTTTTGGTTTTTCTGCTTCACTATTTACTGTTTCATTTGATTTTTTTGCCCAATGTTTTTCTATAAATTTATCAAATGCTTCTACATCTGTTTCATCCATATTATTTCTCATTTCTTTTATATTTTCATCTGTTATTGGATTTGTTATTACATATTCTCCATCAATATATTCCATTATGTTTCTATATGTATATAATTGTTTATCTGTTGTTTTTGTAAAAAAATGTGTTGCATTATCAAAAAACTTATCAAATTTTCCTTCTAATGTTTTTTCTTTTCTATGGTCAAATGTATATTCATTTTTGTCTTCTACTGGTATACATTCTGTAATTCTTTCTATATATCTTTTTCCTCTAAAATCTTTTACTTGGTGAATGTCAAAATTTAAAACTTGTACAACTTGTTCTTCTGCTGTTTTTTCGTCTGTGAATACTCCTGTTCTTAACATTGAGTTTCTTAATGCTGTTACTAAGTTTGGAAATGTTTTAGCATGGTGAGTAAATAATGTGAATTTAGATGCTACTTGGGCTGCTTGTATCATCCAAGATGCTACAGGGTCTGTTGCAACCTCTCCAATGATATTTACAGAACCATCCGTTTTCTTTTGAACATCTAAACCTTCTTGTCCTGAAATTGTGTCTGTTTCACGGAATGTTAAAATATTTCTTGTTGGATATATTTTTCTTAAATGTAACTCGAATGCTGTTTCTTGAACCCTTATATTCATTGTTTCATATATATTTTCTATCATTCCCATTAATAGTGTTGTTTTACCCGAACCTTGCTCTCCTGTTATTGAAGTAATCCTTGCTCCTTTTACTAGAAATTTTAACAATTGTATTGCATCTTCTTTTCCTGGATCCCTTACTAATTGTTCTAAAGTTGCTCTTTTAACATCGAATTTTCTTACAAAAAATGCCCATGTTTCTGAGAAACTTGGTCTTACTACAACAACACGAGAACCGTCTTTCATTTCATTAATTTTATATCCATTTGTGTCTGATAATTGTCCTGGGTTATTGTATTTATATATATTTTGACATACTCTTTTTAACTCAGCTTCTGTTTCAAATGATAAGAATGCTAATCTTATAGATTTACCTTGGAAGAATATCCATATGCTATCACAAGCTCTTGGTACTTTATGTTCTGCTATTTGATTTAAATAATCTCCATCTGTTTGTGCTACTTGACTTAAAAAACTTTCTGGCAGACCTGATACTCCTCCAGAAACTCCATCTATATTCATATCTCTTACTTCATCAATTGAACTATATCCTTTATAATGTTGATAAATTCTTTGTACTACTATTGCTAATTTATCTGCAAATGTTAATGTTATATTTTCCTTTTCATATATATCTTCAATTTCTTGTTCAGTAATTACATATGAAGGTTTTGTTTCTCCTTCTATATATTTTAACTCAGCTAAATCATATTTTTTTATCATTTCTGTTAAAGCTTCGTATCCAAATTCTTTTTTATATACATATATTAAAATATCAAATTTGTCTCTAGCAGTTAGAAGTGATGGAATATCAAATGGTATTGCTTTAGATATATTTGTTTCATCAACTCCATATTCTTGTGCTAATAAATCATATATTAATTCCTTAACATATTTTTTATCATTAACATCTCCATATGTACATCCTTTTAATGCTTTTTTTAGCTCATATTTTTTATTTTTTCTTCTTTTTAATTCTTCTTCTGAAAGACCTATATCATATAAATTGACTTTTGTTATTTCATCTAATCTTCTCTTTACAAAATCTCTCATTGCATCCAATGTATATGTTTTATCATCCACATTTATTGTTTCTTCTACTGGTTCTTCTTTTTTCTTTTTAATGAAATAATATACTGCAAATGCTGTTATTAGTAATACAATTAGAGATAATATTATATTTGTTATAGTCATTTAAGGTCTCCTTTCTTTTACAATTTCATTTGTAAATCTTGTAATCTATAAATTATATTTTCACTAGCTCTTCTTATCTCTGATATAAAAAATCCATTAACATCTTCTGTCTCTGCCATTTTTCTGAATCTCAAAAATAAATCTGGTACTCCAGCTTCTTCACTAGCTTCCATAAATAATGTATTATATGGTACTGTCAATACTTGATTTTTTTCTCCTAAATATCTAGTTATATTCTTAGAATTATATTTTGAATACTTATCATATCTTCCTATTAAAATTAATTTTTTTCTATCTTTCAATCTATTTGTATTTACTTTAGTTTCAGCAAATTTATTTATACTTCTTAATCTTTGACTCAAGTTAACCACTGTTACGTCTGACATATCTAATATTGAAGTTTTTGTTTCTTCATCTACATTTTCATCTAAATCTACAAATACTAAATCATAATATTTATTTGCTGATTTTATTATTTCTGGATATGTTTTTTCTATATTTTGCAATTCTGGACTATTACGCTCAACTTGATTACTTCCTAATAAAACTTCTAGTCTATCTTTAAACACAACTTTTGTATAATTTGTAATTATATCTGGTGTTATTTTATTGCTTCTAATTATTCTTGTTAACCCTTCTACACCATTTTGTACTTCAAGATTTGCATTTGGTCCAAATATTCCTAAATTTCTTCTTTTTTTCTTTTCTTCCCAAAAACAATTTTTTAAATTATCTTCTTTATTTGTTGTAGATATTATAAGAATTCTGTAATTATGTTCAATTGACATAAATGTAGCAATTGCTGTTATTGACATTGTTTTTCCAGTCTGTTCTATATTATTATTGTAAAATGTTACAATTGACATATTATACTCCTCTTTCTATTATTTTAACAACTTTTCTAATATTACTTTCACTTGTATCTTTTAATATTTCTTGAACTATATATATCAAACTATCCTTATATTGTGAACTTATTTTTTTAAATCTTATTTTTGAAACTCTCTGATTTTCTATTAATGCATTTGTATCTTCTTCATTTAATATAAAATATATTCTATAATCATTCCACAATGCTTTATATCCTAGTGACAAAAAATTCAAATAATCATCTTCTTCTTTTGTCATATCTTTTGAAAATAATATTTTTGTTAAAGCCATTGGTTCTCTTAGCCCACTTAATATCTCTAGTCCTTTTTTTAATGAATATAAGTCAAAAGCTGTTACAAAATAATTTTTTTCTGCATTTATTAACTCAAAATTTTCTATGCTTTCTTCTGTATCTGAATCCACCAAAACAATATCATATGGTAGATCTTCGTTTTCAGAATATCCTAAATATCCTTTTATTTGTTTTAAGCTGTTAAATCCAACTGCAACATCGAAATCTTCAAATGTTGTTATATATGTAACAGTAGGATTTATAACAGGTACAACATATTTGGCTTTTTGCATCAAACTTGAATCTATTATTAATACCCTATTATTCATTACTGTTAATATCTTGGCTAAATTTAATAGCAAATCTGTTTTATCATACGCTCCTATAAATCCTATCTTTTTCATATTAATTCCTTTCTTTTATTTTGATGTTGTATTTGTAGTAGTTGTAGTTGTTGCTTCTGGTGTAGTTGGTGCTGTTGCTGATAAAGAATCTAAATATTCTTTTCTTCTTGTTTGTGAATTCGTAATACTGTCTTCCATTTTTGTTTGAAGATTTTGTGTTGCTTGATCACCTGCATTTGTTATTGATGAATTTATAACATTGTTTCTTTGGTTTACACCATCTCCATCATTATATCTTGCCCATAATGCTTGTCTTGCCTCTTCCACAATATTTGGATTTGCATTTATTAAAGACATTACATCTTTATTAGCTGGGAATGTTGGTTCTGAAGCTTTTTGAAGTCCTGGTTCAGTATATCTTGTAACATATAATTTTGAGCCTACTATTTTATAAGCATCTATTATTGCATTACTAACTAATAATGTTTCTTCTTCTGATAAGTTAACTGAAATTGTATCAGTTGCATCTACCTGTGCAATTTGTGGTATTTCAACTCTCTTTTTAGATGCTACAATATAATCTGTTCCTGAAGGCAACATTAATCTTATATCTATGTAATCACCATTTTGTAAGTCTGTTGGTAATACAAACATGTTATATTCTTGTTTTCTTACATCATTTCCTTGTTCTGATTCATCTTCATAAATCATCTCTTTTGATAAAACTGTTCCTGCTGTCATAGCTATTTTTGCTATATTTTTTTCTTTTAAATCTGTTGGTGTTAAATAATCTTTAGGAGCTATATCCTTATTTACTGATGTAATTGTAAAATCTGTTTCACTTACTTCTTCTCCTGCATCAACATCTCTATTTAATGTATAAACTGTTACCATTGCTAATTTTTCTTGTTTTTCTGCTTTTTTAATATTTGTTAATTGTATAAATAAAATTGCTATTATTATTCCTGTTATTATAAGCATAACTAACATTCCTAATAAAAATGAATTTCTTGCTTTTCTTTGCATTGGATTTGTTGCCATTACAAATTCCTCCCTTTATATTTATTTTTATATATTTTTTTACAAATAAACTTTATTTTATTTTACATCAACTGTAAATAAAAATCAATCTTATTCCTTCTCTGTAACATAAAAATAACACATCTGTAATATTTTTGTAACATTGCAGATGTGCTAGTAATTTCATATGTTTTTTTAATTTTTAAGTCGATTTTATTGCTAATTTTTCATTAAATTTTCATTTTAATTATTCTCTAAGCAAAATTTTTCTAATGCTATTGCTACACCATCATCATTATTACTTTCCGTTATATAATCTGCAATCTCACAAACCACTGGTGTACTACCTTTCATAACTATTCCTAATCCAGAATTTTCTATCATTTTTTTATCATTTATATTATCTCCAATTGCTATTATCTCTTCTCTCTTCAAGTTTGTTTTTTCCATTAAAAATTCTAGTGCATTCCATTTATCAACATTTGCACGAGATATTTCTGTATAATGATATTCTATTGGAATATCTTCTGTTCCTTGCTTTATTATTTTTCTTGACATATGTAATACATCTAAAACTTCAATCTCTTCTATTTGTCTTAATTTTCTTATGATAGAATTAAATATTGTCTTACTTTCATCACAAACTGTCACCTTTAAAAATTTTTCTTCTTTCATATTTTTTACATATTCGTACATATTTTCAACAATACTAATATTAGTTTTCTTATTATCTTCTTTTTTCAAGTTCTCTTTATGATAATATAAAACATTATATTTTAAACTTGTAGCTAAAATTGTTTTATCTGTATATACATTATATGAAATGCTATTTTCTTCACATATTTTAATTATTTCTAATACCTTTTCTTTACTCATATATTTTTCATATATCACTTCATCTTTTTGTATATCATATATCATTGCACCATTTCCAGCTATAAAATATTTTTCACTTCCTATTTCTTTTGCTATTGTTTTTATTGAATCTATTGGTCTCCCTGAGGCAATTATTACATCTGTTCCTCTTTCAATACACTTTTTTATTGTATTTCTTGTTTTTTCAGTTACAACTCCATAACTGTTTAACATTGTACCATCTAAATCTATTGCTACTAATTTATACATTTTTGTTTTCCATTCCTTTCTTAAAGTTGCAAACAAACATAAATAATTTATATTTTTAATTATATAAATAACATTATTATGCCATTTACAAATCAGCATTAGTAATTTACTTTTATTGTTGATTATTTAGTTTTTTCTTTAGTTAAATCACTGATTATTCATTATATATTTATATATAAATAAATGTCAAGTATATTGATAGTATATTTTTTACATTCCTATTGTAAACTATAATTAATTTTTTTATTAAATTTACAAATTACATACAAATTATAATCATTTTATTTTTAGTAAAAATTTCCTGTTTATTTTTTTCAAAATTGCAAATGATAGTATTAGAAAAGACAATAGTTTTTTCATAAAAAGTATATATACGGAGGTGAAATAACATGGCAAACAACAGTAATAAAAAATTAGTTCCAGAAGCTATGGATGCATTAGATAAATTCAAATATGAAGTAGCTAGTGAAGTTGGTGTTAATTTAAAAGATGGTTACAATGGTGACATTTCTGCTAGAGATGCTGGTAGAATAGGTGGAAACATGGTAAGAAAATTAATACAACAAGCTGAACAACAAATGAAATAGTTATTTTCACAGATTTGTTAGTTTATTAATTATATAAATTAGTTATGATTAGCTTAGAATTTTAAAATATACTTTATAGTAATATTATTATTCACTAATTATACTGTAAAATATAATTAATTTGGCAGAAAGTTAAATTTTGTTTTTATATATTTTTTACAAAATACATAAAGGCAGGATTTGATTTCCTGCCTTTTTACTTATGCTTCTGGTTCTACTAAACCATAATTTTTTCCATCTTTTAATTTATGTATAACATTAACTTTTCCTGTTTCAACATTTATGAATGTTAAAAAATTATGTGTTGGTTTTTCTTTTAATTCAAGAACTGCATCTTCTGGTGTTATTGGTTTTATTTCATAGTAAGAAGTTTTTATTATTTCATTAGATATCTCAGCTATTTTATCATCTGAAACTTCCATTGTTTTTAAACTTCCTTCTCTCATCATTTTTTCTTTTTTAGTTTTCATTTTTCTAATTTGACCTTCTAATATATCAATATCTTTATCTATTGATGCATATAAGTCTTTGTCTTCAGTTACGGCTCTATATTTTTCTCCGTTTGCTAAAACACATATTTCTGCTATTTGTTCATTTTTTTCTGTTTTTAAAGTAACATCTGCTTCTGCATCTTCAAAATATTTATCGATTCTGTCTAATTTTTTTTCTACATAATCGTTCATTGCTTCTGTTATCTTTAGTTCCTTACCTATTATTTTTATTTTCATAAAAATCGCTCCCTTCTTCTTTTATGTTTTGTTTTTTTATGATATATTTTTATTATATATGTTATTTTATTTTTTTTCAACTATTTTTTGCCTTTTTTTAACTAATAATACTTATCTCTTGAAAATAAATTTCAATCCTAAATTTATTTTCACTTTGTATTGTTGTTTCATATATTTTCTATTTTATTAATTTTATATTATAACATTTTTAGATAGCCTATGATATAATAGTATGTAAATTAAATAAGAATTATATAGGTCAAGGAAATGACTTTAAAAATGAATAACTCGAACTTATCATTTTTCATAAGTTCGAGTTATATTAATTATTTTAAAATATTTCCTCCAATTTATATTCTTTTTCTAATTTTTCATTAAAATATATTTTCGTTATCAACTTAAATTCTTCTAGTGCTTCATTTTTCAAGTTAAATGAGAATAATTTCTTTGCTGGTGCTGTTACTGTATATTTTATTGCATTTAATGTACTCTCTGACATATATAATGCTGACTTATCTTGTTTGCTACATGCTTCACATTTTAAACCATTATCTCTTATACTAAAATATTGCAACTTTTCTTTTTCTTTACAATTTACGCATGACATAATTCTAGGAGTAAAACCTAATATACATAAAATTCTTAACTTAAATATACTAACTACCAAATCCATATCTTTGTCTGTTTCTGATATTGTATATAAAGCATTTAAGTATAATTGTAAAATATTATAGCAATTTTCATTTTCTTCTGTTATATCTTGCACTATTTTATTTAAATGAATTGCATATTTTAATTTATCTAAATCTGTTCTTATATTATAAAACATTTCTATTGTTTCACACGAATTTATATGATATGTACTTGTTCCTTTATACATCAAATATTCTCCAAAGCAAAAGAGTTGTGTACCAGCAAGTAAAGCACTTTTAGGTCGTCTAGCCCCTTTTGCTGCACACGAAATTTTACCAAAATTTGGAGTTAATATTGTAAGCATTTTATCATAATCGCCCATATTATTTTCTGATAAAATTATCCCTTTTACTTTTGTTGTTGCCATTTTTATTCTCCCTTTACCATTTCTGTTAATATAACTTTATTTTTATTTATTCCATATTCTACTTTATTACTAAAATATATTTGGTTTTTGATTTATATCTTTTCCATTTTCATTAATTTGATTTGTTTTTTCTGACATACCCATTGGGGTTATAGTCATATCTTTTATATTATTTTCCGTATTTTCAAATTGTTTTAACTCCAAAAATGTTTCTATGTCTCCTGTTTTTTTAAAGGCATCCCAAGCAATTTGTTTAATCATACATTTCATCTCCATTCTTAAAGTTTTACCTTTAATATTATCTTTTGCATTTTTATATATTTTATACAATTTTTATCTTTTTGTTAATAGTTTATTATTGTAATTTGAACTTATTAACTATTGATTGATTATCAAGCCAATCTTCTTTTACTTTTACCCAAGTTTTTAAATTTATTTTTGTGCCAAAATTTTCTTCCATATCTATCCTTGCTGCTCTTCCTATTCTTTTTAGCATTTCTCCATTTTTTCCTATTATTATTCCTTTATGAGATTCTCTTAAACAGTAAATCGTTGCTTCTATATCATATATTTCTTCTTTTTGCTTATTTTTTCTTAGTTTCATTTTTTCTATTTCTACATAAATTCCATGCGGTACTTCATCTTGTAGTAATTTTAGTGCTTTTTCTCTTATTGTTTCTTCTGCTAATTGTCTTAAAGTTTGGTCTGTATATTCTTCTGTATCATAATATGCTGGTCCTTCTTGTAAATTTTTTTCAATTTCATCCAATATTATTTCTCTATATTTAGAATTTGTTGCTGAAATTGGTATTACTGCTTCAAAACTATATTCTTTACTATATATTTCAATTAGTTTTAAAAGAGTTTCTCTTTTTACTAAATCTATTTTATTTATTATCAATATAGTTTTTCTTTTAGATTCTTTTATTTTTTCTAGTATTATTCTATCTCCTTTTCCAATATCTTCACTTGTTGCTTCTATTAAAAATAACACTATATCTGCATCAGGTATAGTTGAAAATGAAGTCTCAACCATTGTTTCATTTAGCTTGTGCTTTGGTTTATGTATTCCCGGTGTATCTGTAAATATTATTTGTGCATTTTCTCTATTTACTATACCTCTTATTGCTGTTCTTGTTGTTTGAACTTTATTTGCTATTGCTGCAACTTTTTCTCCTACTAATAAATTTATTAATGTTGATTTTCCTACATTTGTTCTTCCTATTAATGTTACAAATCCTGACTTAAAGTTTGCCATAATAATTCCTCTTTCTATTTTGTTTTTTGATTATATTTTTAAGTACATTACTTTTATATTATACACCATTTTTATGCTAAATTTGTAGAATTTAAGAAAATTTTTCAATTTTTTTCATTATAGTATAACAATTTTTATTATAGAAAAGCTGTGAATGGGTGATACTTATAACTTTTTTTAATTTTTGACGTTCGCCTGGAATGAAGATTAGAATTGGTTAGGCTTTCTAATGAGGAATGCTCACGGTACTTGAAGTATGAAAGGGTCTGAGTGAGAGAGGCTCATTAGAAAGCCTTACCAATTCTTTCTGAATGGAATAAGTAGTCAAAAATTAAAAAAAGTTATAAGTATCACCTATTCACAGCGACTAATTTAAAAAACATTACCCAGTAACTTATTTTTTTAAAATCATTAAAGACTGCCTATAAATATATTCCTATATTTATGACAGTCTTCATTTTATATATTATTCTATATTTCCTATGCATACGCTTGACGTTTTCTAAAGTTAAGTAAATTAGTAATTTCGTTATCTCCCTTAACTACTTTTTTAGTTTTCTTAGCTCTTTCTTGTTCAAGCTCTCTTTTTTGTTTTTCTGCCATTGATTGGCAAATTGCTTTTTGGTATGTGAAGTGAGTATCTTGTGCTATCTTATTCCAGTTATATTCATTTCTAACTTTATTTTTAGCTTTTTTTGTTATGTCTGCACATAATTTATGGTCATATAACAATTCTAATATTGAATCTGCTATTGAATTTGGATTTCCTGCGTAACTTTTCATTCCATTTTCTCTATGTTGCACAATTTCATTTAAGCCTCCAATATCCGATACAACTATTGGATTTTCTGATAGCATTGCTTCTAATGCAACTATTCCAAATGGCTCATATGTACTTGGAAATACTGCAACATCAGCTGCTTTATACATTTTTTGCACATCTTTTCCATTCATATATCCTGCAAAATATACTTTATTTGATATTCCCATAGCATTTACTTGTGCTTTTAGCTCGTCTATCATTCCACCTTTTCCACAAATAACAAGTTTAGAATCATGGTATCCATTTAAAATTTTAGGCATAGCTGAAATTAAATGTTGAATTCCTTTTTCATATACTAATCTTCCCATAAATAATATAATTTTCTCATTATCCATAGCAAATCTTCTTCTAAAGTTATAATCTCTTTCTACACCATTAAATAAGTTTAAATTAACTCCATTTGGAACTACATTTATCTTTTCATATGGTAAACCAAATAGTCTTTGTAATTCATTTTTCATATAATTACTATTAACTATAACTTCTGAAGCTTCATATGTAAGCATCCATTCTGTGTCATTTATATATCTTTGTGTTTCGTCATGTATTCCACTATTTCTTCCTGCTTCTGTTGCATGTATTGTTGCAACTATTGGAATATTATATGAATTTTTTAATGTTTTTGCTGCATATGCTACTAACCAATCATGTGCATGAATTACATCAAAATTTCCTTCTTTTGCTATTATCTCATTTGCTTTTGCAACTAAATTAAAGTTTAATTGCATAATCCAATCGATAAAGTTATTAGGATTTATCATATAATTATCTACTCTGTATACTTTTACTCCTTTATCATCTTCAAAATATGGTGCATCTCCTTCTTTATATGTAACAACTGTTACATCATGACCATCTTTTAATAAAGTTCTTGACAAATCATATACAACTCTTGCTATTCCTCCTACTACTCTTGGTGGATATTCCCATGTTAACATCAATATTTTCATTGATATACTTCCTTTCATTTTTTGTTTTCTTTTGTTTTTGTAATTTTATACACAATTTAGTATATTCTATACAACTTTTTCAAAAATGTAAATGCTTTTTTACAAAAATCCTATTTATTTTTCAAAATTCGCATTTTTATTTGCTTTATTTTACAAAAAAAGATTTAGTTTTATATTATGTTTATATTTTCACATAACTTTTAACCAAATCTTTTTATAAATTATTTTCTATTAGTTTTCTACTGGATAAACACTTACTTGTTTTTTATCTCTACCTTTTCTTTCAAATTTAACTTTTCCATCTACTAATGCATATAAAGTATCGTCGCTACCTTTTCCTACATTAGTTCCAGGATGTACGTTTGTACCTCTTTGTCTTACTAGGATATTTCCTGCTAAAACAAATTGACCATCAGCTCTTTTTACTCCAAGACGCTTTGATTCACTCTCTCTACCATTGTGGCTACTACCTTGACCTTTTTTATGAGCCATGTTTTTTCACTCCTTTCGGTTCAATATATATATTTCCAATTAATTTATACATTAATTATGCTTCTACTTTTTCAGTAGCTTTTTTTGTTTCTGCTTTTTTAGCAGCTGTTTTTATTGATGTAATTTCTACTTTTGTATATGGTTGTCTGTGTCCTTGTTTTCTTCTATAATTCTTTTTAGCTTTCATTTTGAAAACAATGATTTTTTTACCTTTACCATGAGAAACTACTTTTCCTTCTACTTTAACACCTTTAACATAAGGATTTCCTACTTGTACTTTTCCTTCATCTGAAACTAATACAACACTATCGAAAGTAACTTTTTTACCTTCTTCTGCATTTAGTTTTTCGAAAAATACAACATCTCCTTCTGCTACTTTGTATTGTTTTCCACAGCTTTCAATTATTGCGTACATTTAAAATGCACCTCCCTTATTTGTATACTCGCTAATCCTTAAAAAAGGTAACTATCATTACATAGTGTTTTCTAACCTTGACTAAGCGGATTACAGTTACTTATTTTACCATAAAATACTATTTGTGTCAACTATTCTGTCGAATTTTTATCAAATTAGTATTTCTGGTAAATTGTAAAAATAAAATCCGCTTTTATTTTTAATTAATATATTTACGTTTTACAATTCACCATTATATTTCTTGTAATTCTATCAAATCATAATTTCAAAAGCCTCTAAATAATTTAGAGGCTTTTGAAATTAAAGAATTCTATTTTTTATTCTCTACTTTCTCCAATATTTCTTCAACAAAATCATCTACTACCTTTACGCCAATATCCCCCTCTTCTCTTGAACGAATAGATACTGTATTTCCTTCAACTTCTTTTTCACCAACAATCAACATATACGGAATTTTTTGCAATTGTGCTTCACGAATTTTATAACCTGTTTTTTCATTTCTATCATCTACTTCTACACGAATTCCTTTTACTTGTAATTTTTCTTTTACCTTGTAAGCATAATCATGTTGATTATCTGTAATTGGCAATATTTTTACTTGTACTGGTGCTACCCATACTGGTAGATTTCCTTTTGTTTCTTCTAGTAAGAAAGATATAAATCTATCTGATGAACCTAAAATTGCTCTATGAATTACTACTGGTCTATGTGCTTTTCCGTCTTCTCCTATATATTCTAATTCAAATCTTTCTGGTAATGCAAAGTCTAATTGACATGTTGGTATTGTTACATCATGATTTAATGCTGTTTTGATTTGAATATCAATTTTTGGTCCATAAAATGCTGCTTCTCCTTCTGCTTCATAAAATTCAATATTTAATTCTTTTAATATTTCTCTTAATTGACTTTCTGCTGTTTCCCACATTTCGTCATTATCAATATATTTTTCTTTATTTTTCTTATCTCTTAAAGATAATCTATATTTAAAGGCTGAAGCTGGAAATCCAAAATCTTTTTGATATACTTCCTTTATTAAAGTTAAAACTCTTCCTACTTCTTCTTTTATTTGGTCTGGTCTTACAAATAAATGCGCATCATTTTGGCACATTTGACGAACTCTTTCTAATCCACAAACACTACCACTTGATTCATATCTGAAATCATGAGCTAATTCTCCTATACGAATTGGTAAATCTCTATAAGAATGCATTTTATTTTTATAAATTAGCATATGATGTGGACAGTTCATTGGCCTTAATACCATTTCTTCATTATCCATTTTCATTACTGGAAACATATCATCTTTATAGTGATCCCAATGTCCACTTGTTTTATATAAGTCTACATTTGCTAATGATGGTGTATATACATGTGCATATCCTAATTGAATTTCCTTGTCTTGAATATATCTTTCTAAAATTCTTCTAATAGTTGCACCATTTGGTAAATACATTGGAAGTCCTGAACCTACTAATTTATGTGTCATAAAAATGTCTAAGTCTTTCCCTATTTTTCTATGGTCTCTTTGTTTTGCTTCTTCTAAAAAGTCTAAATGTTCTTGTAATTGACTAGCTTTTGGGAAAGATATTGCATATATTCTTTGTAACATTTTATTTTTTTCGCTACCTCTCCAATATGCTCCTGATGATGATAATATTTTTACTGCTTTTACTTTTCCAGTACTCATTAGATGTGGTCCTGCACATAAATCTGTAAAGTCACCTTGTTTATAGAAACTGATTTCTTCATCTTCTGGTAATTCTTCAATTAATTCTACTTTATATGGTTGTTCTTTCATTAATTCTAAAGCTTCATCTTTTGGTAATGAAAATCTTTCTATTTCTATATTTTCTTTTATTATTTTTTTCATTTCTTCTTCTATTTTTGCTTTATCTTCATCTGTAAATGGTTTTTCAACATCAAAATCATAATAGAAACCTTCATCTATACTTGGTCCTATTGCAAATTTAACATCTGGAAATAATCTTTTTACTGCTTGTGCCATTATGTGTGATGTTGTATGCCAATATGCTTTTTTTCCTTCTAAATCGTCTTCATTAAATGTGTGTATTATTAAATTACTATCTTCTTTTATTTCATATCTTAAGTCTTTTATTTCTCCATCTATTTCTCCACAAGTTGCATTTCTTGCTAATCCTTCACTTATTTTTTTTGCAATGTCAATGATTTTTGCTCCTGATTCTACTTCTAAATTAGAACCATCTTTTAATGTAATTTTTATCATAAGATAACCCCCTTATTTTTATAAAATATATTATATTAATTTTTTAATTTTGTACTAATTTTTATTTAAAATAGAACTAATTAGGTATGATTAATTTTTTATTTTTAATACACTTTCTTACTCTTTATTTTCATACCAAATTTTATAAGAATTTCATATACATACAAAAAACTCCCATAGATATTTAATATCCATAGGAGTGCTATTTACACGGTTCCATCCTAAATTTCACTTTATTAAAGATTATAACGTATCTTACTCGTTTGGCTTATTCACCAAAAACTTAAAGAGTTAGTTTTCAAATATGTTTTCCAAAGTTAGCTTTCAGCCTTTGACTAACTCTCTCTTTTGGTAACCTTTATTTTACTCTTCTCTTATTTGCCTTTTACTTATGACTTTAATTTTATTATATTTTTTTAAAAAAGTCAATAGAAATTATTTACTTTTATATTCTCTTATTGTATAATTGCTTTGGTTTATTTTGCTTCCATAGCTCAGTAGGTAGAGTGCCACCTTGGTAAGGTGGAGGTCACGGGTTCAATTCCCGTTGGAAGCCCCAACAATTAATAAAAAATAATGTGGATTTAATTTTGTAAAATTCTAACAAATTAAATCTACATTTATTTTAAACATTAAACCTCCAATTAATCTTTTTTGTTTTCAATTATCAAATAAAAACTTTATTTATTTTCAATTTTTTTAAATTTCATTTGGCAAATTTTTCATCGCCTTTTTCCTTATTCTTTGTATTGCATTATCTACTGATTTTACTGGTGAATCTAGTCTTTTTGCTATTGTGACATAGCTTTCACCTTTCATATATCTATCTAAAACTTGTTTTTCAAATTGGCTTAATGTTTTATCTATTGATTTTTCTATCTCGTCATAATATTCTTTGTTAATAATTGTTTCTAATGGGTCTTCTATTGTTTTACTATCAAATGTATCCATTAATTCTGCACCATTTTCTTCTTCATTATCATATGCTGACATATTTAAAGATAAGTATGAATTTAATGGCATATGTTTTTGTCTATTTGATGATTTTATTGCTGTTATTAATTGCCTTTCTATACACATATTTGCAAAAGTCTTAAATGTGTTATTTTTTTCTGCATTAAATGTCTTTATTGCTTTAAATAATCCAATTAAACCTTCTTGAATTATATCTTCTTTTTCAGCTCCCACCATATAGTATTTTCCAACTTTTAAGTTAACAATTTCTTTATATTTGTTCATTAAATATGTAAGAGCTTGTTTGTCTCCATTTCTTATTTCTTTAATTATTTCTTCATCTGTCATTTTGCTATATTCGTTTATTGAAAAAAACACATTTTCTTCTTGCATTCGTCAAAATACCTCCAAATGTACATTTGTATGTATTATATATGCTAGAGTGGGTAATGTCAAGGAATTTATACTTGTATTATTGAATTTGTATTATAGTTTTATCCAACTTATTTGTACTATTCTTTCCATTTTACAACTTTCATTCCTTTTATAGCTCCCCATGGTGCTCCTGATATTGAATCTTTATTTTTGTTTATATTAATTCTATTCAGGTTTTTGCATTGCTGAAAAGCACTATTATTAATCTTTTCAACTGTATTAGGAATATTAATTTCTGTCAATCCATTACAATAGTTAAAACTATTCTCTATTTCTTTTACACTCTTAGGTATATTAACTTTAGTCATTCTATATTGATTATGAAATGCTAATTGATCAATTTTTTCTACATTTTCATCAATATAGAATTCTCCTTCTATATTATATAATACAGTATATAATTTAGTTTTATTTATATTATATAAAATATCGTTTTCTATAATATAGTTAGGGTTTCCTTTATCTATTGTTACCTTTCCACTATAATTTCCATATTTAAAAAGTGGATTTATATTATCTACATTTACCCCTATTTTTATTTCATCAATTTTTTTACAATTAGTAAATGCTTCTGAACCTATAATTTTTAATGAATCAGGCAATATTATATTTTTGGCATTAACTGCTTGCTTAAAAGCATGATTTCCTATTTTTAAAATATCTTCTTCTTTTAAATTTATATTTTCTTCTTTTGAATAACAATTTATTATTTCTTTTGTATCTTTTCTATATAATATTTTCTTACTTTCATTTATATCATATATATTACTTGTATTTGATAATTCTATTTCATTAATTGTGTCTGGAAAATTATGTGCAGCTATATTTTCTATTTTTTCAGGAATAATTATTTTTGTAATATTTGTATATTTATTTAAGTTTATATTAAATCTTGTTATTCCATCAGGAATTTTAAAGGTATTTATAGTCTTTAAGTATTTATCAGATATAAATAAAATATCATCTTTATTTCTTGTCATTAACATTCCATTTTCATATATATATTGTGGATTTTCACCTCTTATTATTATATTATTTAATTCAAAGTTTCCTTCAAATGCACCTACTTCAATTTTATTTATTTTTTCAGGAATTACTATTTCTTCAAAACCTGTATAGGAAAAAGCTCCTACATTTATAATTTCTAAACTTTCTGGTAATATAATTTTTTTTAGTTTTGCATTTCCAGAAAAAGTATATGCATCTATTTTTCTAATTTTAGATGGTATTTGTATTTCTTCTATTGTAGGATCACTTTGAAAAGCTGAACTCTTCATTTCCTTTAAACTTTCTGGCATTGAAACATTTTTTAATTTTTCACATCCTGAAAATGCTGATTGTCCAATACTTTCAACCCCTTCTTCCATTATAACTGTTTGCAATTCTGAATTTCGTGTAAATGCATTTTTACCTATTTCTTTTACACTTCCTGGTATTATAATTGTTTTTAGTCCTTTCAAATTTGCAAATGCACCTTCTCCTATTTTTGTTACATTATCTGGAATCTTTAAATATCCATTTTCATCCACAAGTAATAAATTTCCATCTGATGATAATAGCTCTCCTTCTTCTGTTATATCATACGGATTTACTTGTATTCCTAAACTTTGTGCTACTTTTATTTCATTTATATCTTTAGTATTAATTAATAATTTTCCTTTTATTATTTCAAACTTTTCTAAGTCTTTGTCATTTATAGTAGTTATTATACTTTTTATATTTCCTTTTTCCTCTTCTTTTTTAGTATTATATGATAAACTTATTTTACTTGCTTCTAGTGTATTTTCTAAAAAATTTGTATTTTCCGCAATTTTATTGTTTTTATATAATTCTACCTCTTCTTTATATGTTGAAAATGTTGTTGATATTTTTGATTTTTTTGCATTTGTTATTATTCCATTATCACTTGTTAACATTGCTATGCTTACTCCTGCTAATATTAACAATACTATAATTGTAATCACCAATGAAATTAGTGTTATTCCTCTTTTTTCTCTAATTTGTTTCATTTATTATTTACCTCCTCTTTATCATTCGTTTTTGTTAAGGAATTCCTTAACAAAATATCATATATTATTATTTTTTTCAACCCGAATTAAGAAATTCCTTAGTTTTTTAACTTTGTTTTAAGGTTTTCCTTAGTGGTTTGATTTCTTACTTTGATATAATTTTTATATTAAATTAAGAAAGAGGTGTAATAATGCAACTTTCAGATGCTACTCGTAAAAGAATTTACAACTTATTAAAAGAAAATAATATGAAACTTTTTGATTTATCAAAATCTGCTGGTGTATCTTTACCCACAATTTCAGATTTCTTAAAAAATGATACTAAAAATTTAAGAATGGATACTATGTTACATATTTGTGAAGGTTTTAACATTACATTGCAAGAATTTTTTAATGATCCTCTTTTTGATGATGTTATTTCAGAATAAAAAATCATTTTAAACTTATACAGTCTAAAATGATTTTTATTTTACTTATTTAATTCATTATTCATCATTTCCCAAACATCATCAGTTTCCATTCCCTTTTGCCAAGATGCTACACCAGCTAAGTTGTTTTCTTTTATCAATGACATTTTTGCTTTTAAGGATTCTACATCTTCTATCCACATTTTTTTAGTGTTTTCTCCTTCTTTATATTCAACATAATTTTGTTTAACATCATCTTTCCATTGTTTTTCTACATCATCTGGTATAACATTTTCTATTTTATTCATTGCTACTGTTGATTTTTTTATTATTTCTCCATTTGGATTTTCTGTCCATAATCTTGTGTAAAATGGAACTGCTAATATTAATTTTTCTGGTTCAATTTCTTCTGTTTTTAGGAATTTAGTTAAATTTAATTTTATCCAATCATATCCTGCATTTGTTCCTGCTTTATTACTAGAAATACCGTTTTGATCATATGCCATAAATATTGTATAATCTGCTACATCACCTATAACATGTCTGTCAAAGCACATTGACCAAGTTTCTCCTCCATCTGGTGCTGTAACATCTACACTTGTAACTAGTCCTATTTCTTTCATTCTTGGTACTAATTCTATTATAAATCTTGAGAACATATCTTTGTCTTCTTGTTTCATATTTTCAAAATCTATATTTATTCCATCTAAATCATATTCTACACATGATTTTACTATTGCATCAATTAATTTTTGTCTTATTTCATAATCATTCATAATTTTAGATGTAATTTCTAAACTAGATGAAGCTGCTGGTGCATTTGATACCATTGGCCATACTTTATATCCATTTTCATGTGCCCATTCTATATAACTTATTCCTTTATCTCCTACATTTTCAACAAATCTTCCTTTTTCATCTATATAGAAAAATGAAGGTGAAACAACATTTACTCCATCTATTTTTGTACCTATTCTATCAGGTGCTGAAGCTGTTTCTGAATAATAGTCCCAAGTTAAATTAACTTTTCCTTCTATTTGTTTTTCTTCTTCCATATTTTCTCTTACATTATATTCATTTGCTAATTTTTTAGTTTTTATATATCCTATTTTTCCACTTTCTGTTCTTACTCTTGAATATCCTTTGTCTGATGAAATAACTACAACTGTTGAGCCTTTTTTTATTCTATCAACTGTTTTTGCAATCATTCTTGTTGATGATTTTATTGATAAATCTGAAGTTACTACTGCCTTTTTTTGTTCTTTATTTAATGAATCCATTGTTATAACTTTTGTATCTTCTATATTTTGAACTTCTATATTATATACTTCTTTCATTTCTGAAACTGGTAAATAAATTGTATTATTTTTCTCTATTGCATGAGCATATATTTTTTTATTTGCTCCATTTATATTTATTACATTATCTTCAAATCCTATTTCAGCTATTTTTTTATCATATGTTGTTATTATTTTATTTGATTCTTTTTCTTCATATATATATTTGTCAAAGAAATTAGCTACATCACTTTTTGATAAATATATAATCCCATCTTCTATATAAATATCATTTTTTAAGTTTGATGTTACATTCTTATTATTTATTATTAAATTTGTTGTTTTATTTTTATCCAAAATTATAAAATCACTTGCAAACATTGCAATCCCAAATAAAACTATCAATACTACTATTAGTATAAAAATTCTAGTTATCATTTTTTTCTTTTTATTAACTTCTTCTGCTGTTAACTTTCTTTTTCCCCTTTTTTCCCTTTTTACTTTTTTATTTTGTTTTTCCATAAACTTCTCCTTTTGTTTATTTTTTATTACATAATAATATCATAAATTTATGTTTTATCAAGTAAAATTTATAAAAAATTAATAATTTTGAAATAGACTATCCTAGATATAAAAAGACTATCCCACAGAAATATTCTTATATCTAGGATAGCCCTTTTTTCTTACATATTCTTTTTTAACTTTCTTAATTCTTCTTTTTGCTCTTCTGTAATTCTGTATGACTCTATAGCTTTTTGTATTGCTTTATTATATGTAAATTTCTCAATATTTGATTTTTTCATAAATTCTTTTGTTTCATCATAAAATTTTATAAAACATATTGATATAGCCCAAGCTACTGCCATTTGTATATAATATTTATCACTTTTTGTATTTTCAAATATTTTAAAATCTTCTGGTATATATTCTTTTTTTATATAATAGTCTAAAATCATTACTATTGCAAATCTTACTTCAAATTCATTTTTTGATTTTAAGTATATTTTTATAAATTCCCACATTTCTTTTTCGTATTTTTTAGTAATTTTTAATCCTGCACAAAATGTGTCACATATTGCCCAATTATCTATTTTAGGTAAAAAGTTTTTTATATAACCTTTAATTGTATCAAAATCTTTCTTATTCTCTAGTCCTATTATCATTCCTTTTAGCATTATTTCTTCATAATATTGTTCATCGATATTTTGAATTAAATCTTCCAAGTTATATTCCTTCTTTAATTCTTTTGCATAATTTCTAAGTATCGGCACTCTTATTCCTAAAATATTATCTACCCCTGGACATAAACCTGTATGGAATTTTTTATATTTTTCGTCTGATAATTTGTGTAATTTTTCTTTTACCTCTTCTTTTAAATTTTCCATTTTTAACTCCTATATTTTTATTCTTTCAATGCTATTGTACAAATTTTAACTGTTTTGTTGTGCATTTTTTGACCACTTCATTGTGCAAATTTTGACTATTTTCTTGTATTCTTTTGAATTCACACTTTTATCTAATTAATCAACACCTTTTAAGAAGTCTATTATACAAATCTCTTTTATTATTTTTATATTATTTAAATCCTACTTCAATATTCTCAATGTATTAAATACTGTAATTAATGTTACTCCCACATCTGCAAATACTGCTTCCCACATATCTGAAAGTCCAAATAGAGTTAATGCAAAAACCAATAATTTTATTCCTATTGATATAACTAAATTTTGCATTATTATTTTATTAGTCTTTTTAGAAATTTCAATACCTTCTATAACTTTTGATAATTCGTCTGTCATTATTACAATATCTGAGGCTTCTATTGCTGAGCTAGATCCTACTCCACCCATTGATATTCCAATATCTGCTCTTGCTAGTACTGGACTATCATTAATTCCATCTCCTACATATGCTACCTTTTCGCTTGGCTTTTTACCTTGTAAAACTTTTTCTAATTCTTCATATTTATTTTGTGGTAACATTTCGTATTTTACTTCTTTTATTCCTACTTCTTTTGCTATTTTTTGTGCAATTTCCTTTTTATCTCCTGTAAACATTTTAGTTTTTATTCCTAAATCACTTAGCTTTTTCATTGTAGTTTTTACATCTGGTTTTATTTCGTCTATTAATTTAATACTTCCTACTACTTCGTCATTTATTTTTAAAAATAATATAGTTCCTTCTTCTTGATTTGAAGTGATTTTATTATCATTCATTATTGATTTATTTCCAATAATGATTTCCTTATCTTGTATTTTATATTTTAGACCTTTACCTGCAATTTCTTCAAAATCTCTTACTTGTTTTATATCTATATCTTCATTTTTTACTTCATTTAATATTGATTTTGCTATTGGATGATTTGAATAGCTTTCTCCCATTGCAAAGTATTTTAAAATTTCTTTTTCATTATATTTTTCATTAAATGACTTAATTTCACTTAATTTAAAATTTCCTGTTGTTATTGTTCCTGTTTTGTCAAATACTATTTGTTTAATGTCTTTTAAACCATCTAAGTAATCACTTCCTTTTACTAAAATTCCTCTTTTAGAAGCTTTACCTATTCCACTAAAATAACTTAATGGTACTGATATTGCTATTGAGCAAGGACATGATATTACTAAAAATATTAATGCTTTATATATACTTTCTTGATATGTTACTCCTTTAAAAAATATTGGCATAAATATTGCTACAAGTACTGCTAACCCTAACACTATTGGTGTATAAATTTTTGCAGCTTTTGAAACAAAATTTTCTGTTTTTGCTTTTTTATCTGTTGCATTTTCTACTAAATTTAAAATTTGACTTACTGTACTGTCTTCATATAGTTTTTCAACTTTTACTTCAATTAATCCTTGAACATTAATTCCTCCTGATAGTACTTTTGAGTCTTCTTTAACATTTATTAACTCACTTTCTCCTGTTAAGGCTGAGTTATCTATTTCTGCTTCTCCTTTTATAATAATTCCATCTAGTGGAATTTTTTCTCCACTTTTTATTACTATTATATCTCCTATTTTTACTTCTTCTGGGTTTACTTTTCTTATTTCTTCTTTATCTTTTATATTTGCATATTCTGGTCTTATATCCATTAAACTTGAAATTGAATTTCTTGTTTTGCTTATTGCTTTTGATTCTAATATTTTTCCTATTTCATATAATGTTATAACCATTATTCCTTCCATTGCTTTATCTACAAAACATGCACCTATTGCTGATATTGCTATTAATGCATTTTCATCTAAAGATTTATTCTTTACTATTTGTTTTATTGCTTTGGGTACTATTTTATAAAGTAATATTATTAAAGAAATAATTAAAAATATTAATGAAAATTCTTTTTCCAAGTTTGATTTCATTCCTATAAAATAAATTAAAACTCCAATAATAATTCTAATAATATCTACATTGCTTCGTTCTGATTTTTCATTTATTTCTTTATTTGAATTTTCTATAACATTTACATCTGGTTCTACTTTCTTAACAATCTCTTCAACCATTTTGGTCAAGTTTTTGTCATTTTCATATTTTTCTGTTTTAAATGATAATTTCAAAGTTGAAAAATTGACATTTACATCTTCAAATCCACTTGTACTTGCTAATTTTTCTTCAACTTTTTTAGCACAGGCTGCACAATCTAGTCCTTCTAACTTATATCTATAACTCTTCAATATGTTCACGACCTTTCTTTACTATTTGGCTTATATGTTCATCATCTAAGCTATAATATACTACTTTTCCTTCTTTTCTAAATTTAACTAATTTTGATTGCCTTAATATTTTTAGTTGATGTGAGATTGCTGATTGAGTTGTATTTACTATATTTGCTAAATCACATACGCATAACTCATTTTCCATTAAAGCATATATTATTTTCATCCTTGTAGAATCTGCAAATACTTTGAAAAACTCTGCTAAGTCATATATTTCATCATCTTCTGGCATTATTTTCTTCACTTTTTTTACTACATCTTCATGAATTATAGTAATTTCACATAAATTTTCATCCATTATTTTTTCTCCTTTTATATAATTGTATGATTATATGTTCATATATTGATTTAATATTATAACTTTTTTAAATCTTTGTCAATATATTTTTTAAAATTAATATAAATAACGTTACATGATAATAGTTTTTATTGTAGAGAAGCTGGAAATAGTTAATAATTATAATTTTTTTAGATTTTGATGTTCGACTGGAATGAAGATTAGAATTGGTTAGGCTTTCTAATGAGGAATGCTCACGGTACTTGAAGTATGAAAGGGTCTGAGTGAGAGAGGCTCATTAGGAAGCCTTACCAATTCTTTCTGAATGAAATAAGTAGTCAAAATCTAAAAAAATTATAATTATCAACTATTTTCAGCGGTTAATTTTTAAAACCATTATCCAGTAATTAAATAACTTCTAAATATTATTTTATTGTGAACTAATCTTAAAATATTATCATATATTTTTTTCAAAATTATTGCATATTTTTTTTATTATTTATATACTTGTATTAATATAATGAAAGAAAGGAGATTTTATGGAAGAAGAAAATATTTCAGTACAAAACAAATTATTTGGAAAGACATTTTTTTGGATGTTCCTAGGATTACTTGGTTCAGGAATTATTGCTTGGTACACTTATTCTTCAGGTTTATATTTTAAAATCTTGATAGAAGATTCTTTTTCAATTTTACTAATAATTGAAGTAGTAGCTGTTCTATTGTTTAGTTTTCTATATAGAAAATTACCTCCTATTCTAGTTGGTATTCTATATTTTGTATATTCGATGATAAATGGTGTAACACTTGCAGTAATTTTTGCTGTTTTCGAGTTAAGTTCTATTATATATCTATTTGTCATTTCAGCTTTGATATTTGCTGTTTTAGCTTTAATAGGTTATAAAACTAATAAAGATTTAAGTAAATGGGGACCTTATTTAACTGTATTTTTAATTGCTGGTTTAGTACTTACAATTATAAATTTATTTATTTTAAAAAATGGAACTTTTGATATAATTTTAGATTGGATTATACTAGCAATCTTCTTAGGGGTAACAATTTATGATATTAATAAAGTTAAATTATTACAAAGTGTAGAGGGTATTGATAAAGAAAAAATTCATATTTATTGTGCAATGCAATTGTATCTTGATTTTGTAAATATTTTCTTAAGAATATTATCTATCTTTGGAAAAAGAAAAGATTAATCATAGAAATTTTTAAATTAAATATTTAATTTAAAAATAGGCGGTCCTAGAATATAAAAATATTTCTGAGACTGCCTATTCATCTTTATTTTTAAATTTTATTAAGATTTTCTACTCTTCCCCTTCATCAAATTGACTATTATATAAATCAGCATAAAATCCATTTTTAGCTAATAATTCTTCATGTGTTCCTTGTTCTACTATATCTCCATGGTTCATTACTAATATTAAATCTGCATTTTTTATTGTTGATAATCTATGTGCAATTATGAAGCTTGTTCTTCCTTTCATTAAGTTATCCATTGCTGATTGAATTTGTATTTCTGTTCTTGTATCTATTGAACTTGTCGCCTCATCTAATATTAATATCTTTGGATCTGCTAATATTACTCTCGCTATTGTTAATAATTGTTTTTGACCTGCTGATATATTAGTTGATTCTTCATTTATCAATGAATTATATCCATTAGGCAATGTTTTTATAAAGTGGTGAACGTGAGCTGCTTTAGCTGCTCCGATTACTTCTGTATCTGTTGCTTCTTCTTTACTATATTTTATATTGTCTTTTACTGTTCCTCCAAATAGCCATGTATCTTGTAGTACCATTCCGAACATCTTACGAAGTTCTCCTCTATCAAAATCTTTTACATTATGTCCATCTACTAATATTTCACCTTCTGTTACATCATAAAATCTCATTAATAATTTTACCATTGTTGTTTTTCCTGCTCCTGTTGGCCCTACTATTGCTATCTTTTGTCCTTCTTTTACTTTAGCATTAAAATTATTAATTATTGTTTTATTTTCGTCATATCCAAATTTTACATTTCTAAATTCTACATTACCTTGTAATTTAAAAGTATCTATATTTCCTTTTGAAGTTACCACTTCTTCTGGTTCTTCTAAAAATTCAAAAATTCTTTCTGCTGAGGCTGCCATTGCTTGTAACATACTTGATATTTGTGCAAGTTGATTAATTGGCCCGAGTAAATTGTTTATTATATTGTATAAAACTTTGTATATTTCCTACTGTTATTGTCCCTCTTATTGCTAAATATCCTCCTGCTACTGCTACTCCCACATATCCTATGTTAGATATAAAGTTCATTACTGGAAACATTAATCCTGAAAGGAATTGAGATTTCCAAGCAGACCTGTATAATTCATTATTTGCTTTTTCAAATTCATCTGTTACCTTTTTTTCTGCATTAAATACTTTTACTATATTTAATCCACTATATACTTCTTCTACTTGACCATTAACATGACCTAAGTAGTCTTGTTGATTTTTGAAGTATTTTTGTGATTTTTCAACTATTGATTTTATTAAAAAACCTGCTATTGGGAATATTATTAATGATATCAATGTCATCTGCCAACTTATTGAAAACATCATTACAAGTATTCCTATTATTGTGCAAATTGATGTAATAATTTGTGTTATACTTTGATTTAAGTTCATGCTTAATGTGTCAATATCATTTGTTATTACTGATAAAACTTCTCCATTAGTTCTTTTATCAAAATATTTCATAGGTAATTTATTTATTTTTATTGCTATATCATTTCTTAATTTATATGTAATTTTTTGTGATACTGTAGTCATTGCAAAACCTTGTATAATTGAAAATATAGTGCTTATTATATATAGTCCTAATAAAATTAATGCTATTTGTCCTATTTTTCCAAAATCAATTCCTGCTCCACCATTTATCTTCCCCATTAAACCATTGAATATTTCTGTTGTTGCATTTCCTAATATTTTTGGCCCTACAATAGTAAATATCGTACTTCCTATCGCAAATAGTATTACAAAAAATATTGCTGCTTTATATTTTGAAAGATAAGATTTTATTAATTTTTTTGTAGTTTTCTTAAAGTCTTTGGCTTTTTCTGTACTTCTATGACCTTTTCCCATAGGTCCTCCCATTGGTCCTGGCATTTATTCTCCTCCTTTCTGTCCTAATTCTTCTTCAGATAATTGTGATAGTGCAATTTGTCTATATGTTTCATTATTTTTCATAAGTTCTTCGTGAGTTCCTTCTCCTACCATTTTACCTTCTTCTAATACTATAATTTTATCTGCATTTAATATTGTGCTTATTCTTTGAGCTACGATTATTACAGTCTTATTTTCTGTTTTTTCTGCTAAAGCTTCTCTTAATTTACTATCAGTTTTGAAGTCTAATGCAGAAAAACTATCATCAAATACAAATATTTCTGGATTCTTTGCAATGGCTCTTGCAATAGATATTCTTTGCTTTTGACCTCCTGATACATTTCCACCACCTTGTGAAATTGGTGATTTGTATTTTTCTTCTTTATTCTCTATAAATTCTGTTGCTTGGGCAATTTCTGCAGCGCTTATCATTTGTTCATCTGACATATTTTCATCTGAATATTTAATATTTGATTCTATTGTTCCAGAAAATAATGTTCCTTTTTGTGGTACAAATCCTATGGCATCTCTTAATTCTTTTTGTGATACATCCTTTACATTTACACCGTCAACATATAATTCTCCTTCTGTTACATCATAAAATCTTGGTATTAAATTTACTACTGTTGATTTTCCACTACCTGTACTTCCTATTATTGCAGTAGTTTTTCCAGGCTCTGCTATAAAATCTATATCTTCTAATATTTCTGTATCAGCATCTGGATATCTGAATGAAACATTTTTAAATTCTACTAATCCTTTTTTGCTTGGGTCTAATTTCTTTGTTTCTTTTTTATCCTTAATTAAAGGCTCTGTTTCAAGAACTTGATTTATACGTTTTGCTGAAACTGATGCTCTTGGAAGCATAATTGAAACCATTGAAATCATCAAGAATGACATTACGATTTGCATTGTATATTGTATAAATGCCATCATATCTCCAACTTGCATAATTCCTTCGTCTATTTTGTGACCTCCAACCCAAACTATTAAAATCATTATTGCATTCATAACAAACATCAATAAAGGCATCATTAGTGACATTGCTCTATTTACAAAGACATTTGTTTTCATTAAATCTTTATTTGCATCATCAAATCTTTTTTCTTCTTTTTTTTCTTTATGGAAAGCTCTTATTACTGGAATTCCTGTTAATATTTCTCTTGTAACCTCATTTAATTTATCTGTTAATTCTTGTAATTTTTTGAATTTTGGCATTGCTACTGCAAATAATGTTGCAACAATTACTAAAATTGCAAATATTGCTATTCCTATAATCCAAGCCATTGAATTATCTGTTTCTGTAAGTACTTTTACAAATCCACCTATACCAATAATTGGTGCATAAACAACTACTCTAAATAATAAAGTTATTAATTGTTGAATTTGTTGCACATCATTTGTACTTCTTGTTATCAACGATGCTGTTGAAAATTCATTTAATTCTGCATTTGAAAATTGAGAAACTTTTTTGAATACTTTTTCTCTTAAAGTTTTTCCTAACATAGCAGCAACTCTTGCTGATAAAAGCATAATTGATACTGCTGAGATCATTGTTATTGATGCTACTCCTAGCATTTGTAATCCTGCTAATAATATATAATCATTTTGAAGTTTATCTGTATTAACACCTAAATCTTTGTATAATTGCTTTACTGCTGAAACTGCTCCTTGCTCTTTTATCGAATCATTCATTTCATCTATTTTTTTAGTAAATTCTTGTAAAACTTGATTTTTTTGTTCTTCTGGCATATTAGATATTAACTCTACTAAACTCTTATTTTGCATATATGTTTTTTGTGGTTCTTGAACATTTTCTAATATTTTTTGTTTTATTTGATTTGCTGTTTCTTCATTAGAAATTGCAGTTGCTCCCATTAAAGCACCAGCTAAATCCTTTTCTAAGTTATTCTCAGTTTCTTCATTTACATCATTTAAAACATAAATTGTATTTGGTTCTACATTATAATCTTTTCCTAAATATTTGTTTAGGATTTTTTCTTGCTCTTTATTCTTTTCTTCTCCTAATAATGTATAATTACTTAAAATTTCCTCATCATTTTCTGTAAATAGCAGTGTTTTTTCCATATCTGCCTTAGAAATTAATTTTGGTACTGCATTTTCAATTCCACCTGCTTGTATTCCGATATTAACTATTTTTGATGTATAATCTGGTAATGCTAAATCAGTAGTTGCTTGGATACAAAGTAATATTACTATTGCAATTACAGAACCTAAAGTTTTCTTTAAATTTTTTAAGACTTTTAGCATTTTCTTCTCCTTTTATAATATATTTAGGTTTTTAATGGCTACCTATAAACCTTATAATTTTTATTTAACTTTTTTTAATTATGAGATTTCATCTTGTTTTATCAACTAATTTATATGACTATAAATCACATATTTCTAATATTAAATTCGTTTTGCTATAACAATAAATAAAATGACACTGTACTCATAATTATATGTGACACAGTGTCATTTGTCAATAATTTAATTGTGAATTTTCTGTGAATTACATCTTTCTAAATACACCTGCAACTTTTCCAAGAATTTCACAGTTTGGTACTATAATAGGGTCCATTGTAGAATTTTCTGGTTGTAATCTAATATGGTCTTTTTCTTTATAAAATGTCTTTACCGTCGCTTCATCTCCTATTAGAGCAACAACAATCTCTCCATTTTGTGCAGAATTTTGTTTTTTTACCAAAATATAATCACCGTCTAAAATACCAGCTTCTATCATGCTTTCTCCTCTAACAGTTAGCATAAAACTTTCTGAATTTCCAACAAAGTCTATTGGAATTGGAAATGTATCTGTTACATTTTCTACTGCCAAAATTGGCTCTCCTGCTGTTATTCTTCCTATAATTGGAACTTCTACTAATTCTTTTTGAGTATAAAAGTCTTTACTAGACATTACTTTCTCTTCTCCTGATGAACCTTTTAACAATCTTAAAGTTCTTCCTTTTTTATCCTTTTTCTTTATATACCCTTTTTCCTCTAATTTTGCTAAATATCCATGAACTGTTGCTGTTGAGCTTAGTCCAACAGCTTTTCCAATTTCTCTTACTGATGGTGGATAACCTTGTGTCATTATTTGTTTTTCAATAAAATTTAATATTGACTTTTCTCTCCTATTTAATTCAGGTTTCTTTTTTGGCATTTTATTCACTCCATTCTCATATTTTCCTACATAATATCATACAAACAAATAAATGTCAAACAATTGTTTAAATATTTTTTCTTTTTATGTCTTCTACCAATTTTTCTTTTATTTCTATTGGTAGCAATAATATTTTTTCTACATCTTCTCTATTAATTATTTCAGGTATATATTTTCCACTATCAATATATTTAGGGTCATTATTATATTCTGGTCCATTTCCTGTTCCAAATTCTCCATCTATATACTCACAAAGAAAAAAGTATTCTTCTTGATTTAGTTTTCCTGACTTCATTTCATAAAGTTTTTTTACTATTTTTACATTTATTCCAAATTCTTCTTTTATTTCTCTAATTGTTCCTTCTTCTAATGTTTCTCCTTCTTCTAGTCCTCCTCCTGGGAATGTATAATAGTCTTGAAAATCTTTTCTTTTTATAACATCTTTTCTGTGCATAAATGCAAATCCATTTTTTAATGGTACTATTCCTGCGACTCTTATTCTATTCATCTTTTTCCTCCTTTAATTTTATTTATATTAGCATATTTGAAGAATAAATTAAATAGTTTTATAATTTTTTCTCAATAAAAACAAGATAAAATGCTTTTAAACATTTTATCTTGTCTTTATCTTTTATATTAACTTTTTAATCTTACTCTTTAAAATCAATTTTTTAATATGACACTGTATATATATTAAATTTATACATATCTAAACTTGTTCCATCTTTTGTATCTTGTAAATTATCTGCTAAATTATTTTCATATTTCCATCTCCAATTTACATCTATTCTTTTTACTTTATTTTTTTCTAAATTTCCTATTAATTCTTGTTGTAATTCATTTAGATTATTATATTCTCTATCACTTCCTTTAATTGAAAATACTAAATTTTGGGGCTTTTCATTTAGATTTTCAAAAATAATTTTATAATTTATATCTCTATTACTGATTAAAACTATCTCAAAATGACCTTTTGTTCCTGGTGCTATTTTTTCTTTTACTAATGTTTTTTTATCTATTGTATCCAGTAAATTTATACTTTTAAACTTTGTTTCATTATATGTCACATAGAAAAACAATGGATTATTTTGTTCTTTATATTCAGCTATATTATTATAAAATATATGGTCATTTTGTGAATTTTCATTAATATTACTTGAATTTAAAATTTTAAAAAATATTAAATTATCTTGAAAGAAATTACTTTTTTGTAGAATACAAAATATCAAAATTATTACTATTAAAATTACGATTATTAAACTTATTATTTTTTTATTTCTCTTATTTTTCATTAGTGCCTCCATTTATGATTTTAGTTGTTCAGAGTGTACTTTTATTTGTACATTTTGGATTATATCTTCTAATGAGCTTACTAAATTTTTATCATATGTAATTTCTAGTTTATAATTTTCTTCTTGTTTTTCATTCTTCTTAATAATCATATCTTTTGTTTTATTTTTTTCTAATAGTAATTCCTCTTCACCTTTATACAGTTTAAATTTAATTGCTTTATTTTCTTCATTCAATATTTCTATATTATATCTTAATTCAATTTCATTAATCTCGCCTAGTTCATTATAATTTTTTATTTTAAAGTCATAATATCCTTTATTGTTTTTATTTGTTATATCTATTGCTGGATTATTTTCGACTATTAATATTGGTTTTGCTATTTCTGAATTTGTATTTATTTTAGTATTAGACATTTGCTTTCCTAAACTATTTTTTGAAAATAAAAATATGATTAAGATTATAAATAATAGAAATAAAAGTATGTACTTTTTATTGATTGCCTTGTTAGAAAATATTGTCTTAGCTATATTGAATTCAGATTTATTTATTTTAGCTTTATTAATTTTAGCTATATTATTGGGAGAATTATTTTTGGGAATTTTATTAAAAATTTTTTCTTTTTTTATGTTTTTTATCTTTTTTAATTTATCTGTAATTTTTTTATTCATATGAAAACAATATTGTAACTCATCCTCCTTTTAATTGAAAATATATATTACTTTCCCTAGAATATCATCTTTTTGGATTCCAGTTTCATCTTTTGCATTATTATTGTCTCCTTTTGTATAATATGTATTTTCATTTTTCTCAATAATTCTATGAGTTATCTTTTCAGTATCAGTCAATTGAAATGTAATAATATCATTTACCTCATATTCCTTTTTTTCTTGAATTATTATGATATCTCCTTTACTAAATTCTGGTTTCATACTATCTGATTCTACCCTTAAAATTTCTATGCCGAATGGCTTGATATTAATATTTTTAGAAAAAAATTTGATATAAATTAAACTTATGATTGAAATTATTGATATTATTAAAACTATATTATATATATTTTTTTTATTCATATTCCTTATTTCTTATTCACTTATTATTTAGGTGAAACTTGTACACCTTGTACATTTACATTAAATGTGTAATTTGAAATCGTTTGTGCTTCTTGTGTATCTATTTTGTCATTTTGATTAATTTCACTTGTATTAGAACCTGTTTCAAAAGGCCATTCCCAATTTATTGTAAATGTTTTTGTTTTTTCAGAATCATTTGCATTAATTGTTCCAGTTAATGCACTTTCTAATTCTTTAATAGAATTATAGCTTGTATCATTATATTTGAATTTTAAGTTAGTTGGTTTTTGTGTTTCTCCATCAAATGTAACTTTATAGTTTATTCCTACTTCAGAACCTGTTGCATCTAAATTTATATTAAAGCTTCCCTTTGTTCCAGGTGCTATTTTATTTCCTATCAAAGTTTCATTATCAAAAGTTGAAGATAAATTTATAGTTTGAACTTCATCTGTTTTTCCATTAACTTTAAAATCCCAACTTGCTATCTCTGCAACTCCTTCACCTTTGACTTGTGTTAAATATTTAGAAAATGTTTTTCCTCCTATGAATGATAATAATATTGCAAGTAAAACTGAAACTATAATTATTATTTTTTTCTTTTTACTCAAATATTCATTCCTCCTTTTTATTAAATTTTGGTTTGCTTTAATCTGATTAATTTGATTAAAAACTTTGATTTAAGTTAAATTGACTTTAAAAATTTTGAATTATTAAGAAATTTGAAATTAATTACATTTTAATTCCATTTTTTGTAATTGTCAATATTTTTTAATTATTTTCTACATTTTTTCATCGCAAAATTCGACAAAGAGTTTTCAAATGCCCTATATTTAAGCAATTACTTTTTTTCAATTATTTATTAACGACTTCTCCATTATATTAAAAACAAATTAGCAACAAACCAATAAAAAACTTTCAATATAAAATATTATATTCTTGACATTTACAATTTTTGTAATTATAATAAAATTATATTTCATATTCTTTATTTTTATATTTTTATTCAAAATTAATTTTAGGAGGTATTTTTTTGAAAAAATTCTATTTTTTTATAATAACATTTTTCATTCTATTTTTCTTACCTTTTATATCAAATATTTCTTTTGCCAAGTATATCTTTGATGATACTACCGTTGTAGCAAATATTAATATAGATATTCTTAAGCCTTATATACAATTTATTAATAGCACTAATACCAATAAAGGTTACGAAAAATATGCTAATAAAACTCATACATTATCATTTACTTTTAAAATTACTGAAAAAAATCTACTTATAAATAATATAAATAAGCAAACTATTAAATTTAAAATTGATAATCAATTTATTTATCCTCAAATTTTAGATTTAAAATTAATTTCTGATAATCCTATTGATAAAACCTATAAAATTACTATTACAAATGTCGAAGGAAATGGCAAATTAAATATGTTTTTTCCAAAAGGTATTTTAATAGATTCTTCTAATCAAGTTAATTCTGAAAAAACATTTGATACTGGAATTATTATAGACAATATTGCTCCTGAATTCACATTTTCTGAAAATCTTATTCAAGATAAAAAATCTAATGCAATAATTAATTCTAATGAAAATCTTAGGCCTTTGTCTGGTTGGAATTTAAATGGTTCTTCAACTAGCTTAAGTAAAGTTTTTACTTCTCCAATATATTATCCTTTAAATATAACAGATTATGCTGAAAATTCTTCTGAGGTTTTTGTATCAATAGAAAAAGCTACTAATATTTTAATAAAATATTGTAACTATAATTCTTATCCTGATACTAGTTTTCAAACAGGAGGTAAAATTTCAGGTAAACAGGCTATTATTGATAATTCCATAAAGAAAACAGAAGCTCTTATGGTTACAACAGAAGGCAATATCGATAAGTCATTTCTAAAATCTAGAGTTTTTGATTATAACTATTGGGGTAAAGGCTCAAAGGCTAATTGTTCTTTTTCTGAAATACCTTATTCTTATGGATATATCCCTGGAAATAACTTATGGTGTGATATGAGTTCCAACAAACAATTAATTTATTTTTTTGGAACTCTATGCCTTGAATTAGGAGGAATTGGTCAAAATCAAGCTGGTAATACTGCTCAAAATGTAAAAAATCCAATTCCTGAAAATATAGCAAATCAATATCTTTTTGGACTTTCTAGTGTTAATTTTTCATTAACCAGTTATGATGATTATTCAATAGTTTATCAAATTTATGTTCCTAAAGTCGGTTGGTTAACTCCTAAATCAGATGGTAATGAAAGTAAATATAGTTATGATAAACCATTTTCTGCTTTTAGAATAGTTTTAGCTCCAAAATCTGAAAAACAAAGACTTATTTCTTATTGGAATAGAGATATTGGAACTAATAATGTGGATTAATTAATAGTTTTTTAATTCTAAAACAAATAATATTTTTGTACTTATAAGAACAAAGGAGCATGATTACATTTTTCAAATTTTTAAAAACATTTACATGCCCTGTCTTTGTTCATTTTCAAAAAATTCGTAGACTTTTTCTATGCAATTTTATTTATCTCTTATTTACTCCTATTATTCCACCTAAAATCCCAAATACAATTCCTAATATAATCATTATTATTGAATTAATATTTAAAGAAAATTGTTGATTTATTATACTAGAAATTATATATAATAAAAATATGTATATTCCCCCTATTATTGCTCCATTTAATATTCCATTTTTCTTTATTTTTATATTAACAATTGAACTTCCTATCAAGATACTTATTGTTGTTATAGCAATTATTGATGGTGATATTATGCTTTCAGATGTATCTGTATATGTTAATATAGCTGATAATATTATTAATAATATCATTGTTATAACGAATGATATTACTATTCCTTTTATTATATTAAAGAAAGCATTATTTTGAATATTTTGTGTCTTCTCCATCTTTTTCCTCCAAAATATATTTAGGTTTTGTGGCACTCCTATAAACCGTTTTTAGCTCTATTAATAAACAAACTGTAACTTCTTATGCTTTAATTATTGCTTTAACTGTAATAATATTTTTTACACTATTTTCTTTTGATATTAAATTTATATTTTACAAACTTAAATTTAGAACTCTTAATTGTACAAAATTAAACTTTCTATAATTAAAAGATAACAAGAAAGTATCCTAAAAATACTATTTCTCTCAATCTTAATATTAAATAAACCCAAGTTATTAGACATTTTATCTAATAACTTGGGTTTACATACTTTGAAATATCTATGCTTAAAATTCTAACTCTTTTTCTAAATTTTCTATAAATTTTATTATTATTTCTTCTCTTGTAAAATCTCTTTTAAATTCACTCTTTAAAGATATTGCTATATCTTTTATTTCAGTTGAAAAATTGTCTTCATTTACATTGAATCCTATGCTTATAATTAAATAATTTATTTTTTCTCCTATTGTGTTTATTTCTGTTAAAATTCCACATATTTTTTTATTATTCAATAATAAATCATTTGGTTCTTTTATATTTAAATCGATATTATATAATTCATATATAGATTTTTTCATGCAATTTGCAATTTTTATTGTTAAACCTTCTAATTTTTTAATTTTTATTTTAGGTTTTAAAATTATGCTCATTGCTATATTTTTTGCTTTTCCTGAATACCACGTTCTTCCTTTTGTTCCTATTCCTGCTGTTTGCATATCTGCTATTATTATTTTTCCATTTTCTTCATTTTCAAGTGCTATTTTCTTAGCATATTTATGAGTTGAATCTATTTGTTCAAAGTATTCTATTTTCTTTCCCATTTCTTTTGTTTTTGATTTTTTGATTTTTTCTATTTTCATATTTAATTCCTTTTTTATTCTTCTAATATTTTTTGCTTTTTTTATTTCAATTCGTTTCGATATATTTAATGTTAAAGTTAAACTCGTAATTGATATTGCAACTTTTCATTTTCATTCATTTGATCTAATCTTTCAGTTTCTTTCTTTTTCTTAGTAATTTTGTTCTTCCCTTTTCACCTCTTTCTGCTATTAATCACTGCTATTTTTAGTCACAAGTATTGCCTTTTATATTTTATTTATTCTATTTAGTTTACAAGAAAAACAATATTTAAAAGAAACACATATTTATTTCTTATTTATAATTATTAAATTTTAATAACTTAATTAGAAAATAGTTTTCTTTAGTTTATTCTTCTTTATACTATCTTGTTCTTCCTTCAATAATTTTTCATATTCTTTTCTTATGTCTTTCGGTGTATCTGGTTTTAGTTTTCTTCTATTTCCATACTCATCTTCATCGTCAGATAGCCATATTAACCATCTAGAATTAAATAACATTTATATCATTCCTTCATAACCTTTGTTATTTCTTTACTTAATGATTTTGAAATATTACCATTAGCATAATAATCTGCAAAAGCTTCAGCTATTACCTATTTACTTTTTTTCTATAATAATAATTTGAGATATTTTTTATTGCTTTTGTTTGATTTATTATACCATTAATTTTACATCTTGCAAATGCTTGATTTAAAGTTGTTATAGCAGTAATATTATTATTCCAGACTGCTACTAAAGCATTTATATTTCTTTCATAATATTTAATTTAATATCATAATTTAAATACATCTTATGTTAAGGTTAAACTTAGCTTCCATATCTCTTACTACCCATTCTAAATTTCTTATTCCATTTTCTACTGTATAATAGATTGTTTTTACCATAATAATCAATTCCTTTCTCTCTTAACTTAAATATAAGTTATCCATACTCATACGAGTAAGTCAATACTTTTTTTATTTTTTTTTCAGATATTTTTTTGCATTTTCTGTAATCCATCCTGCAATAGATTTATTTTCTTTTTTTAATTTTTCTTTTAGTTCATCTCCAAGTTCTTTATCTATATCTCCTAATATTCTGGTGTATTTGGCTTTAGCCCATTCTTTTTCTTTTTTTATATCTCTGGCCATAAAAATTCCTCCTTGATTTTTTTTATTATATATTATATAATTTATATGCAAGAGATGAAGTAACCTCTCTTGAGCTAATCTTTATTTATAGAGTTAGCTATTTGTATTATAGAGCGTTTGCTTAAATACTTATCTATTAGTTTGGCTGCTAATCTAGTATTTAGCAATGCTCTTTTTATTTTTGTAACCATATATTTTCCGCCTTTCTCTTTTAACTTAAATATATATACTATACCATGCACAGTATACCAATACTTTTTTATTTATAAATACATCTCATGTTAAAGTTAAACTAACAGAATCTTGTTCCTGTTTTGTCGCCTTCAATTATTTAAATACATCTCATGTTAAAGTTAAACATAAAAGAAAGTAAAGATGGGAATAAAAAAAGTAGGTATTTAAATACATCTCATGTTAAAGTTAAACGAACTAATGCACAAACAGAAGATATGGGAGAAGCGAATTTAAATACATCTCATGTTAAAGTTAAACCTTGAACTACATAATAAATTTGTGATTTATCCTTATTTAAATACATCTCATGTTAAAGTTAAACCCAAAAATAAAATTATAGCAAAAGATACTAAAAAATTTAAATACATCTCATGTTAAAGTTAAACTGTTATATATCCGTTTACGAAAGCATCTTTGTCTTATTTAAATACATCTCATGTTAAAGTTAAACCTAAGCGACACAGAAGGTTATAGTTATTTTATAAAATTTAAATACATCTCATGTTAAAGTTAAACGTGTGGGCATTCGAAAAATACACAACTCATTTGATTTAAATACATCTCATGTTAAAGTTAAACATTAGATGAACATGGTGTATTTTGGCAAACTGTATTATTTAAATACATCTCATGTTAAAGTTAAACTTCCAAGTAAGAAGTTTTTGTTTCCAGTTTTTCACTATTTAAATACATCTCATGTTAAAGTTAAACCCAGAGCAAGTAAAATATACTACTTGCTTAATTCTATTTAAATACATCTCATGTTAAAGTTAAACCCCGCCGACATAAAGTCGGACGGGCATAAAATGAATATTTAAATACATCTCATGTTAAAGTTAAACGTGAAGATGATGTCTTTTTCGTTAACCAGTTGTAATTTAAATACATCTCATGTTAAAGTTAAACAAAGAAGGTTTAGGCGTTCCTATGAATCTATGGCAATTTAAATACATCTCATGTTAAAGTTAAACTGTCTAGGATAGAAAAAAGAAGAATTTGGCTATCTGATTTAAATACATCTCATGTTAAAGTTAAACTTTCAAATTTTGGTGTAGAATTAGAAGTTATTTTATTTAAATACATCTCATGTTAAAGTTAAACGTAAATCAACAAAATAACACATCTTCTGTAAGAGATTTAAATACATCTCATGTTAAAGTTAAACATTGATGCAATTAATGCCGATGCTCCTCCTAATGCATTTAAATACATCTCATGTTAAAGTTAAACAATTTGAAGTAGAGCTATCTGGAAATTGGATATCAGATTTAAATACATCTCATGTTAAAGTTAAACTTGGTTTACCAATAACGATTATTTTCAATATAATAAATTTAAATACATCTCATGTTAAAGTTAAACTGCCTTCGTTGGATATTTCTGTAGAACTCCCCCCACCAATTTAAATACATCTCATGTTAAAGTTAAACTGTCCTCACCGTGAGCGGATATAGCAGCTTCTCTAATTTAAATACATCTCATGTTAAAGTTAAACAATAATCATGGGGTTGCATTGTCCACTGCATCTCTATTTAAATACATCTCATGTTAAAGTTAAACCTTGGTAGATAGGTAATGTTTAGAGCTGTTACGTTATTTAAATACATCTCATGTTAAAGTTAAACTTTATATTTCTATATCTAATTTTTCTTTTATGTAATATTTAAATACATCTCATGTTAAAGTTAAACATATACTGTTGCTCTTACAGAGGATGTGTTATTTTGCATTTAAATACATCTCATGTTAAAGTTAAACTTTTTGTTAAAAAATAATGCAGAAGTAAGAGAACAATTTAAATACATCTCATGTTAAAGTTAAACAATGGAAATTGAAAAAAATAAATAACATGACAGTATTATTTAAATACATCTCATGTTAAAGTTAAACCCTGTAAAACCATCAGATATAGCTTTGCCTATATCATTTAAATACATCTCATGTTAAAGTTAAACACTCTTCTTCTGCTCTTAAATGGTTCATAGCGTGTCATTTAAATACATCTCATGTTAAAGTTAAACTATCCCATTTAAAATTCCATCGCATTTCATCTTCTTGATTTAAATACATCTCATGTTAAAGTTAAACCTTGTAATAAGTTTTTTACTTTTTTCTTATATACTCTATTTAAATACATCTCATGTTAAAGTTAAACTATCACGGACACACTTACGGATACAAAGCTATATTGATTTAAATACATCTCATGTTAAAGTTAAACTGATAGGAATGTCAAAAGAAGAATATGAAGCTTTAAAATTTAAATACATCTCATGTTAAAGTTAAACTTGCAAAATTCCCCGTAATGTCTAGTGACGTATTATTTAAATACATCTCATGTTAAAGTTAAACTAGTTGCAAAACGAAAAGTTTTGTTGTATAATACATTATTTAAATACATCTCATGTTAAAGTTAAACAAGAGCATTTTTTACTATATTTTGTTGTTCCTCTTCATTTAAATACATCTCATGTTAAAGTTAAACAACAATTATAGAAAGTCCTTATCCTCCAACTATTCAATTTAAATACATCTCATGTTAAAGTTAAACGAATTTAATCTTTCTGAAATCGAAGAGAATCCCAAATTTAAATACATCTCATGTTAAAGTTAAACATTTGAATTGATTCTTGATTCTCTTTGGTAGTTCCGATTTAAATACATCTCATGTTAAAGTTAAACGAAGATGGATACAAACATACCATTAACAGGAAAATTATTTAAATACATCTCATGTTAAAGTTAAACGGAGAAAATGTAGTATGAAAGATATAGTATTAAAATTTAAATACATCTCATGTTAAAGTTAAACGTTGACGTAATGGTTGCATCTGTAGAGTTGGAAAAATTTAAATACATCTCATGTTAAAGTTAAACAAATTTATTGGGGAGTAGTGCAAGATGTAGAAAATTTAAATACATCTCATGTTAAAGTTAAACATTATGCTGACCAAACATTTCATCAAGATACTGTATTTAAATACATCTCATGTTAAAGTTAAACTATGATTTTTATTTCTCTTCCGTTGTATTTTCTTTATTTAAATACATCTCATGTTAAAGTTAAACTATTAGATAATTGTATAACAGTTTATAGATAGGAGAATTTAAATACATCTCATGTTAAAGTTAAACTGGGAGAAGAGCAGGGAAAGCCAGTGTATGCTTAATTTAAATACATCTCATGTTAAAGTTAAACGTAACTGGAACGAAAGCAGACCGTATTGTGGATAATTTAAATACATCTCATGTTAAAGTTAAACTGGGAATGGTAATTCGTATTTTCATGTGGTATTGTGATTTAAATACATCTCATGTTAAAGTTAAACAAAGATATATTGAATCTATCCAAAAACGGGAATAAATTTAAATACATCTCATGTTAAAGTTAAACCTACTGGAAAACTTAATTATAGGGTTGTGATGTAAATTTAAATACATCTCATGTTAAAGTTAAACCAACACAAGCTCAAATAACACAACAGATACAAACAAATTTAAATACATCTCATGTTAAAGTTAAACCTCTGTAACTCCTGTTTGGTATGCTTCACTGTCATAATTTAAATACATCTCATGTTAAAGTTAAACGCTGAACCCTTTATTAGTTCGTTCATATTCACTCCATTTAAATACATCTCATGTTAAAGTTAAACCCGAAGGTGATAAGCAGAATCCGAACATGGAAGCACATTTAAATACATCTCATGTTAAAGTTAAACCCTGTCATTTATGGCAATCTTTAAATACATAATAATATAAATAAGCTTATAAATCAACACTTTTATAAATTTTTTCCAAGTAATTACTATTTTCTAATATTCCCTTATACCAAGCATTTCCTCTCATAAGGTGGAAAATTATAAAAATATATCTTCAGTATTTTTTTCAATACTTCCTAATGTAGTTTCACCTATTGTTTTAAAATCCATAATTTTAATAATTGATATAAAGTCTTTTTCTTTATCTATAATCTTTTTCAATTCAGATTCCAATTCTAATATTTGTGAATTTGTTAATGCTCCTCTAAAAACCGATTTTTGCCAATGATTTAAATATTTCTTGCATTTTTTAAATACTTTATTTACTCTTTTCACTTCAATATCATAAAATAGAAAAACATAATTATAGTTTATTTGTTTTTTCATTACAAATTTCATTCCTTCCTTATTTTAATAAAAAATACATAATAGTTTAAAATCTCATTTTTTCTAAATATATTGCCATTTACATTACTTTTAACATATACACATATTATTAAAAGATTTTCACTTTCTTTTTCCTTAAATCTTCTCCTCTAAATTAAAAGGACGAAATTCTTTGTTTTCAGTAATATATTTTATAAGTTTGTATCCATCTAATTTAATTGCTTGTTTATATGTAATTTTTCTGTTTAACTTAGCATGTTCAAATGTTTTATTTATCCTATCTTCGAAAGCCTCTATAAATATCTTTTTTCCTTCTTCATTCAATAATGAATAGTTTAATTTTTCTTCAAAATGTTTTTCAACTTTTATTCTTTTATTATTTACTAGATCAAATATTGTTCTAAATACAATTGCTGGTTTAAAAACTTCACTTAAATCTAAACTTAAAGAGAATCTTGCTTCACTTGGTTCATGTAGAAAAGAAATTGATTGTTCTAAATGTGTATTATATATTTGTGCAATAGTTTTAGTATAAAGTAAAGTATTTCCAAATGATATCATTGCATTCATTGGATTATCTGGTGGTCTTTTTACCCTCTTATTAATAATAAATTCTTCTGGCAAAAAGTACTTAAATGTAGAATAAAAAATAGCCCATATTTTTCCTTCAACAGATAATATTTGTTTTATATCATTAGCTTTATCTAATAGTCTGTCAACTTCTTTGTTATAAAAATCTATTGCTTCTTTTAGTTCCTTTGCCCCATGTCTATAATAATGATATAAAACATATCTTATATTTTGAGCAATTCCTTTTACTATTGCTTTTGCAATATATAAACGATTATTTTCAAATGTTTTTGCCTGTTTAACTACTAATCTTCCACTTATTAACGATTCTTTAGGATAAAATGTTCCAATATAGTTTTCATAATAATTAAAAAAATGTACTATAATTCCTGCTGTTGACAATATATCTAATAACTTTGTTGAAAGTGTTATATCATTAAAACAGTATATTTCTTTTATTTTTTCTATTGGTAAATAAAAATTACCTTTTTCGTTTTTGTATTTTATACTAAAATCTTGTCTAGATAAATCACCTTTAGAAAATATATATTTACTTTCTGATTTCATAAAACTTCTCCCATCTTAAATTTATTAATACTTATTTACTATAAATAATATTGTTTCCTAATCTTCTCTTTAATCTTACCAATAATTTATTAGTACTCTTCTATTATAAATAGCAATAATCGTAGTAAGCACATCGCTTGCATTTTTTGTCTTTTTCGACACTAGGAACTTCTTCTTGGTTTATTAATTCTTCTATTTTCTCCATACATTTATTCAACTTTTCTAAATTTTGTTTATCTAGCTTTATTATTTCTGTTTTTCTAGTTGTCTTTTTGTTTTTTTCTTCATATATTAATTTTCCTTCTTTTGTAATTCCTTTTTCTTTTAAATTCTTTAAGTAAAATAATAATTGCATACAAGCTGCTTCTGTATCTGAATCACTCTTTTTGTATTCTTCTATATATTTTGAAGAGATTTTATCTAATACCATATTTTCATATTTAATTTCTGTATTCTTTCCATCTTTTGCTTTTATTTCATGCAATACTCGTCCAATTCTTACATCTTCTGAATTGTCTTCTAGATTTATTCTATTTGCAAATAAGTAGCATTGCCTTTTGCAATGAAAATAGTAGTTTACTATTGTTCCAGTTATTTTCATAAGAATAGCTCATCTCCCTTTTCTAAATACTTACTTCTGTCAAATCTTCCATCTACTATATATTTTTCTCCATCATCCACATAATACATTCCACCTATTAGTTCTCCTTCTATTAAATTTATTTTATTAGGATTTATGGAATATATAAATAAATTTAGTTCTTCTGCTATTTGAGATAGTTTTACTTTCTTTTCTGAATATGATATCTGGTTATCTTTGTAAATTTTAATATATTTATCAAAAATGTCTGAGCCTTTTATTTCTTTCCCTTTTATATTAATTGTATAATTGATGAAAATATCTATTGTATTAGTTTTTATAAGCTGCATAATATCTTCTATTTTTTTATAGTTAATTAACTTGCAATATTTCTTAAAATTACTTATATTTTTTTCTGTATATTCTTCAGTTTCTTCTTTTATTTGTTGTAAGATTTTATTGTAAAATAATTCAAATTTTTTATTTTTTATCCACTCTCTACTTATTTCTTTATTTAAGTTATATTGTAGTCTCTTATCTTTTCTATATATCGCATTTGCATCATCTAAATTAAAAAAGTATGCTATACAATCTTTTTTCTTATTGGATCTATTTATTCTTCCTAAAAATTGTTCTTCACTATCTATAAAGGAGATGTCTTTAAAGCCAATATCCATATCTATGTCCACACCTGCTTCTATTGTTTGTGTTGCAACTAGTACTATTGACATGTCTTTCTTTGTTTTCTCTATTATGTTTTGTCTTGAATATTTATTGTCATCACCTGTCATAATATAAACATTATCTATTTTCTCTTTTAAATTTTTATATAGTTCTTCTGCTGTATCTTTTTTTATACATTCAATCAAAATCTTTTTACCTTGGTGCTTTAATATTTCTTCAGTTAATGTTTGTATATCAATTTTTGTATTTAATAAATCATAATTTAAATTTACTCTTTTTCCGAATAAATCATTTTTATAATATCTTTCTGTATCATTTATTAATGTAACAAAATTTGATATTTTTTCATCTAATAATCTATCTAACCTTGGTAATGTTGCAGACATTATTATAAATTTTATGTTTAATAATTTTGCATAACTATCAAACATTTCTATCATTTCTCTCCAAATGTTGTTTGAATATGCCTGTATCTCATCTAAAATCACAACACTATTTATGTAATTATATAAGCTATAATTTTTTTCTTTTCCTGTTCCAAACAATGTATTAAATAGATTTATATGTGAAGTAATTATTATTGGATATTGGTTAAATATATTTTTTGTATATACTTCCTCATAATCTAAGTTTTCATTTTTATCGCTCGTCATAGCTGAAACTGAATTTATCACTACATAATCTTCATATTTATTAAAATACTTTTGAAATGTTTTATCTGTTTGTTCTATAATATTATTAAATGGAAAAATATAATGGATTGATGTAATATCCTTATTTGTTTTATATAATACTCTTGCTAAGTTAATTGCCATATTGGTTTTACCTGCACCGGTTGGAGCTTCTAAGTAAAATATATTCTTTTCTAAGTTGTTTTTTAAATTACTTTCTGTTTCAAGAAACATATCACTTCTAAGCTTGTTTATTTCTTCTAACTCTATTTCTTCTTTTGCATATTTTCTAATATTTTTTATTAAATCTGAATTTTCGTACTTTTCGAATAACTTGTCTTGCTTTTCTATTTCAAATTTAATTTCTTTTCCTGACATGTAATCATATGTTGCATAAAAATCTGCTGTTATTATGCAAGAATATAGCAATTTGCATAATATATACATATTTATTTCTTTAACTTTTAAGCTCTCTAATACTTTTTCTATATTATTTTGATTTAATTGCATTTCATAAACATTACTTTGTGGGTCTGAAATCTGTGGTATTTTTTTATTTTTTATGCTATCTAATAAATTGCTTAAAGTTTCTAATTTTGTATGATGTCTTGATATAATATATCCAAAAAAATATCCTGAGTATAGTTTTATAAATAGTTCTTCTCTATTTAACCTTGTTTTCTCTTTCATTACCATTTCTATAACTGAATCAATATATATTCTTGCTGATAGTGCTGCATGTGTGTCATCTGTATTTTCTGTTTCTATTTTTAGGTCATTATTCATCTTATTTTTTTGAAATAATGGATTTATTTTTCCAATATCATGATAATATATAGCCTGTTTAAATAATATGTATATATCTTCTGTTACATTGTTATCTATATTAAAAGTATCTTTAATTATATTTTTTATTAGAATATCTAATTTTTTCTCTTTTTCCATTTTTTCATAATACTTATATGTCAATTTAAGATGAGAAACCAGCAGTTCTTTAGAACCACTGGTTTTTGTATGTGCATAATAAGTATTATTCAATTCCTTTAAGATGTTTTCTATAAATTTATTTTCCATATATGCATCCATTCCTCTCATAATAACAAATGCTATTTTTTGTTTTTATTTATTAAAAATAATATATATTTTTATTTCCTACCTTATGTATATTTGTTTTGTCTATAATATTTATTTCCTTGTTTGTATAAATAAAATTTGAAAATTTGCTATATCCTATCTTCTCATTTAATTCTATTGGTAATAATTCTTTGTAAAAATATTTTTTATCTTTTTTTATCTCAAATCCTAATATTTCGTCAAATAAATTATCTACTTCTTCTGCTATTTTTTCTTCATATAAGCTATCTAGTTTATTAACATTTTCTTCTAATTCTTTTGTTTCTTGTATCTCTACATTCTTTATATCAGCAAAATTGTCGTTTTTTCCTATATATGGAATGTACACACATTTTTTATTTATTAAATATTCTTTTATTTTTTTATATTCTTCGCTACTATCTTCTAATATGTATATTGTCCAAGATGGTGACTCTAGCCATTGTTCTTTTACTATTAAATTATTACCAACTTCTTTTGAAGCATATCCTACTGAATTATTAAATGCTTGTATTTTTCTAGAAAAATTTTTATCTCCTAGGTTTGGAACAATAGCTATTTTTAATTTCTTCAGCTTTTCGTAAAACTCTGGCATCGCATTTACTTTTTTTCCAAAATGTTTTTGGAGCAAATAATAATTATAACCATTTAATCCAATAATTGCTCCTAACATTCCTAAAATCATAATCTTATGAGGAAAATTGTATGTATAATATGTTTCGTTACTATCTGGTTTTCTTATAATTGCCATTGTAGCAGATAGGTTGAATTTTATCGTTTCCATTTTCTCTCCTTTCTCAAGGTTTTATGCTATTTTTGATATTCTAAAATAATTCTTTTATCTCATCATTATCTCTTGTTCCTATTAAATTAGTTGTATAAGAATTATAATAAATTTCTACTTTTTCTATTTCTTGCTTTGTTTTTTCTTCATTTAGAATTTCTTCTAATTCACTTATATCTATAATATCTTTTCCTTCATCATTTTTCTCAAATTTAATATATTGATCTAAATTTGCTAAATATAATTTACTATTTTCTTTGCATTCTACAAAAATTGCAAATTCATTTTCACAACCAGATTTACTGTTTGTATTATATGCTGTTGCTGCAATTAGACATCCTTTTTTAAATTTTTCATAATCTTCTCTAGTATATCCTTCCAAATCCTCTATTTCTTTAGTATAAATATCATAATTTTCTGGATTTACTGAAAATGGATAAAAATAATGTGCTTCGTTAGAAACTATTTTTTTACCTATTGATGTATTTTGTGCTGTATCCTTTTTTGTTGAATCAACAAAAGGTGATAATATATCTTGTATTTCAACAGTTGTATCTTCATATTTGTTTAAACCTTGTCCTATTTGTACTGCTCCTGTTATACTTATATTGTTTGATCCTTCTGCAAATGTTGCACCAAAATTTTTTACGTCTGTTGCTGAAAATAAATATTTTACTAACTCTTTTTTGTCTTTAATGCTTTTTACTTCTGTTTTAAATAATTGTTCAAATCTTTCTGATAATGTTCTCGCTCTAAAGTTTCCTTTTTCGTTTTTATATGATTTTACATATAATATTTTTTCTCCTTCTACTTCCCACATTTTTTTAATTGGATATTTAAAAGCTTTATCGCTTCCAAAAACGCTTCCATCTGAAGTTGACTTTGGTCTTCCTGTAAAATCTGCATTCCAATTACTCATTCTACTTTTTATTCCTATAACTCCATATACTCTATTCATTTTCATTACCTCCATTATTTATATTTCCTGATTTATAAAATAAATTGTTTGCAAGTAAACCTGCTAATAGTACATCTTTGTTATCTTTAATTTTTTCTTCTGGCTCTTGTAATAATAATTGTGAAAGTACATTGTTGAATTTTGGATATTTTAAATATATATCATAATTATACTTTTTATATAAAAATTCTATTTCCTCTTTTAATTTTTTTACTGTGTTTGCCTTTATAAATGGTTCTGTTACATCTTGAGTTAATTTTTCTGCTTTACTTTGATTTAATAAATAGTAAGCAACTTGTCCTGCTAGAAAATAATATTGTTCATCTGTTTCTATATTCCCCTCTTCTTGTACTATTTTTTCGCATTGTTCTTGAAGATTATTAATTTTCATTTCACTTTCCTCACTTTCTTTAAAATATTCTTTATATGATTGCCATAAGTTAAATGCTTTTCTTGGATTATCTAAATATTTTTTGTTTTGCTTTACATTATCAACATACATATTTTGAATAATTTCTATCGCTAATTTATCTAATTCTTTTATAAAGTTATGATATTCTTCTTGTTCAAATAGTTCTAAAAATAAATGATTATATTGTTTCAGTATTTCTTTCTTCCAATTAGATAACATGGATTTTGCAATTTTTGAATCATAATCATAATATGAGCCTTTTATATAGTTCTTTATTTCGTTATTTTCATTTTCTGCAAACCATATGTTATTTGTGTATAAATTTAATGCATATATATTCTCTGTTTCAAAAAGCACTGTTTTTTCTTCCTTTAGATATTCTTTGCAAGTAAATTTTCGTATTTTTGTGTTATAATTACTTACATATCTATAATCATCAATTCTAGCATTTCCATTGTTTCCTGCTACTTTTATTATATATGTATTTTTATCTCTTACTTCCTCTTCTTCATTAGGAATTCCATTAAATTTCCAATTTTCTGGTAAACGTAACATATTTTTACCTGCTGCATTATTATATAACCATATATACATTTTATTTAGAATTTCTATATTTTCATCATCTATAAAAGAACCAACTTTAAATGGTGTAGACTTTAACTCTAAATAAGGCTTTTTACTATTTAAACCATAATTATAGTTATTTGATCCATATATTTTTTCATCTATTTTTATATTATTATCATTTGTATTAAATAATTTAAGCCTTATATATATTTGTGCTACTCTTTTATATTCTTCCACATCTTCTTTTAAGAAAATTTTTATCCAAGTTTCTTTTGGCATATTTTCATTTTCTAAGTCTTTACATACTATATCAAATGCTTTTAATATTTTTTCTTTATTTATTTTTATTTCTTCTTCTTTGTATTTTTCTTTAGCAAGTTTTTCTTCTTTTTTATCATTTCCTAATTTTAATAAAGATTCATAATATTTATCTATCCCTTTTTTAAATACATTTGCTGGCACAGCATCTTTTGTTGCTTCTTTATTGCATAATCCTAATACACTTTTGTTCTTAAAAAATAATGTATATATATTATTACTACAAATTTTACCTTTCATTGTATATTTAATTTCATTAATTATCTCTGTATATTGGCTATTTATTGCTTTGTATGAATCGATATACCTACTATAAAAATCTCTAACTTTTATGTATTTTTCTAATTCATAATTATCTGAATTATTCTTTACAACTTGCATTTTTTCAAACTTTCCGTCATTATCTATTACATAATAATATCCATCTGTTAGTTCATAGCTGTCTAATATTACTTTATCATCCTCAAAATATTTTTTAAATACATTTAGTAAGTCATATGTCATAACTTCACCTCCTATTTTGCTTTACAAAATCCAAATCCTAAAGAATTCTTTTCTCCACAGCCTATTGCTAACATTAAATATGCTAAATTTTGTGACATTGGGTCTTCTTTTACTTTTATTTCAAATTTATTCCCTAACATATGTATATTTTTGTATGGTATTTTTATAGGTTTAAAATTTGTTTTTTGCAGTTCTTCTATAAAGTCTACTTCTATATTTGATTTATATAATTCTTTATATTTTTTCTGGATATTATCTAAAATCCTTTTTTTAATAAATTTCATATCATCTTTTATGTCATAGTCACCTTTTGGCATAGTTATAATTACAGGTGTTAATGTTATTAATTTATTTATTTTCCTTTGCTCACTTGTTTCAAATCTTACGTTTATTACCTTAAAATTTTCATTTTCTACAGAGTTAAGCACCTGTTTCAATTTCATCATTTTTTCAATTTCTATTCCTCGTATATCAAATTGGTATACTTGATTTTGTTTATAACATCCATCTTTTTCTATCGGATATAAATTACAGTATACATAATTTTTATAAATGTTTTTTTCATGCAATTCTTTTAAGTTTTCGTTTTTTAACATTGCAAATGATATTAAATTTCCTATTTTTTCATATGTTTCATAATTTTGTAAATTATTTTTTAAAAAAATTGCTATTTTTAAATTATAGTATTGCATATTTCAACCTTCTTTCTATAAATTTATAGTGATTTTGATAAAAATTTTGAATTAATTTTATTTTTGAACTCTAATTTATTTTTTGATTCTAACCAATTTGAGTTTACCATATTCTGGATTTTATTTCAACATATTTTTACAAATTAATTTACTTTATTTTACATTATATTTTAAAATATCTAACAATTTGACATTTTTTACGTAATTTAATTACTTCTTTGTTAGATAATAATTATCCCCTAGTATAACTGGGAGCTTTCCTTGAAGTTAGGAAAAAAGCACAGCTTTCGCTATGCCTCTTTTCCTTTTTTATAACTTTTTACTATTTTAATAACCTCATCAAAGAGCTCATTCCATTCAGTTAAAATGACATCTGGTTCATGCTTCCAAGTACTTTCATCATTAAAGTAGAACTCAATGTTCTTTTTCCCAGTTGACTGGTTCAAAGCAATGGCTTTTAATCCTACAATCCAGCCATAAGCTATGCTTAGTTCTTGACAATCCTTCCTAGTATTATGTGCCTTATAAGTTTTGCCTATGATTGTTTGTAATTTTTCTCTTTTTACAAACACATATGAACTATTTCCGATAATCCGAACTTTCACAGTTCCTTTACAGCTTTTTTGCCAAATTAACATTGTATTTCCCTCCTATTTTTTCTAGAAAGCTTTTAAAATTTTTGCTATATTTCTATTTTAGTATTTTATATCTATTTTAACAATAGATTTGACATAATTTATGTTATAAAAATAGAAAAAATCAAAAAAAAGAATACCAACTTCTATAATCGTTGATACTCTAATTATTGGCTGGGCTGGCTAGATTCGAACTAGCGCATGCCAGAGTCAAAGTCTGGTGCCTTACCGCTTGGCTACAGCCCAATATAAAATTAAATGGGGTGGAAGATGGGACTCGAACCCACGGTCTCCAGTGCCACAAACTGGCGCGTTAACCAACTACGCTACATCCACCATGCGTATGTGCACCGTTACCTTGAGCACATTTAATATTTTAACCTATTCCTCCCCATTTGTCAACTATTTTATGAATTTTTTTATTTTTTTCATTATTTTTTTATTCTTATGTTCTCATTTGCTTATTTTTCACATTTATCTTAACATTTTTATAAGTTATTTTTTGCATAAATTTAAGCAAAATCTTCAATTTTATTCTTCAATTCTATTAATTTTTATAAATTTCTTGTTTTAACTTTTATTTACTATTAGCTTTTTCTTCATTAATTAAGTATTTGGTATTATTCTCCTGTTGGTAATGCACTTGGGTCTATTCCATATTGTTTATATAACCAACTCATATAATCAAATGGTGTTAATGTTTCTGGTAATCCATATTCTACTCCATTTGTTTCAACTTTTATTGATGTTATTTTTGGTGAATTTACAGGTGTACTTACTTCTGTATTTCCTGTTTCTTCACTATTATCTGCTACTTTTACTTCTGCATCTTCTATTTTATGTACAATATCCATTCCTTCTATTACTTTTCCAAATGATGTGTATTGTCCATTTAGTGATGCATTTTCTTTTGTCATTATGAAAAATTGTGAACTTCCTGAATTATATGATTCTTCTGCTAGTGATGGTGAATAACTGGTATAGTCAGATCTTGCCATTGCAACTGTTCCTTCTTCAAATTTTAATTTGTTGTTTACTCCATTTGAAATGAATTCTCCTTTTATTGAGTATGCTGTTTCTTCTCCTCCATCTTTTAGGTCTGATATTTTAGCACTTCCTGTTCCGTCTCCATTTGGGTCTCCTCCTTGTATCATAAAGTCTTTTACTATTCTATGAAATGTTAACCCATCATAAAATCCTCTATTTGCTAATGCTATAAAGTTTGCTACTGTTTCTGGTGCATTTTCAGGATATAATTCCATTTTTATTGTTCCATAATTTTCTACTTCCATTGTTGCTATTGGATTTTTTACTTCCATTGTTGCATTTTTATAATATCCATATGCAACTATTCCTATTAGTATTATTACCAAAATTAATGCTATTATCCAAATAATATTTTTTGTTTTTTTCATTTTTACTATTCATCCTTTCTTTTTTATTAAAATGATTTTGGGGTAGGAGACAAAAATCATCTACTTTCTCCATTTTCTAGTTTAATTGTATAATTTTTAATATTCTAGTTTTTATCTCATCAATTATTTTCCCTATCCATTTTAATTTACATTAAATAATATTATCAAATACAAATTGTTCTTGCATTCTTTTTAATGATTGTTTTATCGTTCTTGCTCTTACTTCTCCTATCCCATCAACATCATCTAAGCTTTCAATATCTGCCGCTAATATGTGTTGGAAAGATTTAAATGATTCTACTAAATTTTCTACTATGTTTGATGGCATTCGTGGTACTTTACTAAGTATTCTATACCCCTTAGGATATACGCCTACTTCATCATAATTGTCAAAGTATTCATATCCTAGTAATTTTGCAATTGCTGATTCTTTTAATAAGTCTTCATATTCTAATTCTTCTAAGTTTTCTATTACTTTTTCTGGTGTATTCTTCTTTTTAGTTGCTACTAGATAGTCTTTTATTATTAGTTTTTCTTCTTTTTCTAGTCCACCTATTAACTCTTCTAGTTGCATTTTTACTAATCTTCCGTCGTTTCCTAGTTCATATATCTGTCTTTGAATTTCATCTACTATTCTCATTACCATTTCAGCTCTTTGTATTGCAAGTATTACATTTTGTAATGTAACTATATCATTAAATTCATATTCATTCAATATGTTTAATTTATTATCAAATACTTTTTTATATTTTTCTAATGTTTGAATCGCTTGATTAGCTTTGTTTAATACTACTTCGGTATCTTCTAGGACATATCTGTCAGTTCCCTTAAATACTGTTATTATATTTCTTCTCTGTGATATACTTATGACAAGTTCTCCTGTTTGTTTTGCCGTTCTTTCTGCTGTTCTATGTCTTGTACCTGTTTCTGTTGTTATTATTTCATGTGATGGAATTAATTGTGCATTTGCATAAAGTATTCTTTTCATATCTCCACTCAAAACAATTGCTCCATCCATTTTTGCAAGTTCATACAATTTTGAAGATGTGTATTCTTCGTTTATTGTAAAACCTCCATCTACAACTTCTTTTAGTATTTCACTATTATCTGTTATTAATAATAATGCTCCTGTTTTTGCTCTTAATATATTTTCTAATCCATCTCTTATTGGCGTTCCTGGAGCTATTAATCTTAAAACTGATGTAATATTTTCATCTTTACTTTTTTTCAATTTTTCTCCTCCTTAATTTTCGTGGAGTTTTATTTCAATCCTATCTTTTTCATCGCTTCATTTATATTCTTAACGCCTATTATATCTAATTTATATTTTTCTTTCAATACTTTTTTGTTACTTTCTGGAATAATACAAGTTTTAAATCCTAGTTTTTCTGCTTCTTTTATTCTTTTTTCGACTAAGTTAATTCTTCTTACTTCTCCTGTTAGCCCTACTTCTCCCATTATTACCATATCTTTTGGAATTGAAATATTTTTAAAGCTTGATGCTGTTGATATTATTATTCCTAAGTCTATTGATGGTTCATTAATCTTTATCCCACCTACTAAATTCAAGTATACATCTTGTCCTCCTAGCATCATTCCTGCCTTTTTTTCAAGAACTGCTAATAACAAAGCTACCCTATTATAATCAATTCCATTTGCAGTTCTTTTTGGTATTCCAAAAACACTTTGTGAAGTCAATGCTTGTAGTTCGATTAATACTGGTCTTGTTCCTTCCATAGCAGATACAATGCATGATCCAGCAGGATTATCATCTCTTTCTGAAATTAATATGTCTGATGGATTTACTATTTCACACATTCCTTCTTCTTGCATTTCAAACATTCCTATTTCATTTGTTGAGCCAAATCTATTTTTTACCCCTCTTAATATTCTATATGAAAAATATCTTTCACCTTCTAAATATAAAACTGTATCTACCATATGTTCTAATACTCTTGGTCCTGCAATATTTCCTTCTTTTGTTACATGTCCAATAATTATTGTTGTTATAGCTCTAGATTTACAAACTCTCATAACTTGAGATGTTATTTCTCTTACTTGACTAACACTTCCGTGCAGCAGCTGTTATCTCTTCTGAATACATTGTTTGTATCGAATCTATTATTACTAATTTTGGATTTATCTCAATAATTGCTTGATTTACTATATCAATGTCAGTTTCTCCTAAGAATAAAATATCGTCATTATTTATTCCTAACCTGTCAGCCCTTAATTTTATTTGCTCTGCTGATTCCTCTCCAGAAACATATAAAACTTTTCCTTCACCTTTTACTTTATCACAAATTTGAAGTATTAATGTTGATTTTCCAATTCCCGGTTCTCCTCCTAATAATACCAAAGAACCTTTTACTAACCCTCCACCTAAAACTCTATCTAGTTCTCCAAATCCAGTAGATGTTCGTAATGTTTCTTTAGCTTCATAAGAATTTAATTTTTGTGGTTTATTATTGCTTTGGCTCTTATCTTTTAATGAACTATTCTTACTCTCTATTATTTTTTGTTCATAAAAACTATTCCAACTATTACATGCTGGACACTTTCCTAACCATTTGCTTGACTCATTTCCACACTCACTACATACAAAAACAGTTTTACTTTTTGCCATTATATTTCAAGAAACTTCTATAATTGCTTTCTTTTTATTATGCAATTTCGTCTCTTATCCTCCTTTTGTTTTTAATTCTTATTTCTTATTAGTTTTAACTTCTCCAAGTATATCATAACTTTCTAAATTCTGCTATATATTTTTTAATCTTTCACTTAAAATTCACATTATTGGTGTGATTTTGGGGTCGTGATTTTGGGGTCGGAGACAAAAATCAGCTACTTTAATGTTTTTTAGGCTAAAGTAACTATAATTTTCTCTTTTAAATAAATTTATAAATATATTTTTAATATTAGAAAAATTTATTATCCACCTATCATGATTTTTGTCTCCGACCCCAAAATCACGATTCCATAATCAAAAAAGTTTTTCAATGTCATATACTTAAATATAACTTTGAAAAACTTTTTCATATTTTTCTTTATTAAAACACAAATATTTTACTAATATAAATATTATAATTGTTCTTTTTTTCTTCCAAATGTAATGTCTTGGAATAAGAAATCATGCACTTTATCCCAAGTAATTTCTTGGTGTAAAAATTCATTGATTTCATCTTCAACTTTTTGTTGATATGGTGTTAATTCTACTTTTATTTCTTTATTCCAATCTATTTCTTGTAACCAGAATGATTTGAATTTTGACCAAAATCCTGTTTTTACTAGTGCTTTGTCATTAGTTGCTACTGCTTCTTGTCCTATATTTTGTGCTTCAACTCCTCCAAATACTCCTGAAACTTTTCTTTCTTCTCCTATACCTGGCATTTTATTTCCTCCTTTGTAGCTTCAATCTTATTATAATATTTATACTATAATATTTATAAATAATCAAGGTTTTCTTTGTTTTTTTATATTACATTTTAGTTACATTTATATTACATTATTCTTCTACTATAATATGTTCTGTTTCTGTGCCAATACATTTTACTCTTACTATCTTATTTTCTAACTTTTTGTCTGTCTTATAATATGCTAAAATGTAATTTTGTGTATGTCCCTTGTATAATCCCTCTTTTTCTTCTTCAAATAAAATTTCTACTTCTTTTCCTATGTATTTCTCATTGTACTCTTTCTCATTTTCATCTGATAACTCTATTAGTTTTTTACTTCTTTCTTCTTTTATATTACCATTTACTTGATTTTTCATTTCTGCTGCTTTTGTTCCTTTTCTTGGTGAATATTTGAAAATATGCATTTTATAAAACTTTATATCTTTTAAAAATTTATATGTTTCTTCAAATTCCTCTTCGTTTTCTCCCGGAAATCCAACTATAATATCTGTTGTTAACATTACATCTTTATATGTATTTCTTAATCTTTCAACAATTTCTTTAAATTCTTCTATTGTATATCTTCTATTCATTCTCTTTAAGGTTTCATTGCACCCACTTTGCAATGATAAATGAAAATGATGGCATACTTTTTCTAATTTTTTTAATCTATTTACAAATTCTTCAGTAATTAGCAATGGTTCTATTGAACCTAATCTTATTCTTTCTATTCCATTTATTTTGTTTAATTCTTCTAATAAGTCTATCAACCTATAATCGTTTTTAAAGTCTTTGCCATATGAAGCTATGTGAATACCTGTAATTACAACTTCTTTAATTCCTTCTTTTGCTATTTTTTCTATTTCTGATACTATACTTTCTGGTTTTCTACTTCTAACTCTTCCTCTTGCATATGGAATAATACAATATGAACAAAATCTATCACATCCATCTTGGATTTTTATTACTGCTCTTGTTTTTTCTGTGAATGTTACATCTCCAAAATCATAAAATTCTTTTGAATGCATTACATCTTCTATTTCAATTTGATTTTCATTTTTTTCTATGTAATCTTCTACATAGTCTGTAATCTTCAATTTTTCATTATTTCCTAATACTAAATCAATTTCTGGTATTTTTTTCAGTTCTTCTTTTGCCACTTGTGCATAACATCCAACAGCTACAACTATCGCATTCTGATTTTGTTCTTTCATTCTTCTTAGCATTTGTCTTGATTTTCTATCTGACATATTTGTAACTGTACATGTGTTTATTATATATATATCAGCTCTTTTAGTATGTTCTATTACTTCATATCCGTTTTCTATGAATTTTTGTGTCATTGCATTTGTTTCATATTGATTTACTTTGCAACCGTAATGTTACAAATGCTACTGTTTTTTTATTTTCTTTATTATTCATTTTATATTGTTCCTTCCTATTATACTTTAATTGATATTATATATCACAACTTATATCTTAATTCATTTATATAATCTAAAATATCGCATTGAGAAAAGAAATTCTTAATGCGACATCAAGTTTTATTATATATTATAATATTATATGAATTTACTATATTGTTTATTTATTAACTGTTTGGCTATATATTCAATAAATATTATTAAGATGTATCTGCTATATGAGTTATAATTATTATAACTCTTTATAAAAATTTATAATATTAAACTTATTCATATAATTTTGTTTAATTACTTCTTTTTATAATGCATCTAAATTATCTAAAGCTTTCCCTGTACCTATTGCAACGCATGATACTGTATCTTGAGCTATCATAACATTTATTCCAGTTTTTTCTTGTAATAATTTATCCAATCCATCAACTAGACATCCTCCACCTGTCATATATATGCCTTTATCACTTATATCTGCTGCTAATTCTGGTGGTGTTCTTTCTAAAACTGAATGAACTGCATCTACTATCATCATTGCTGGTTCTATAAGTGCTTCTAGCATTTCACTTGAATGTACAGTTATTGTTTTTGGCAAACCTGTTATTAAATCTCTTCCTCTTATATCCATTTCTGTGTCTTGTATCTTTGGATATACACAACCTATATTGACTTTCAAGTCTTCTGCTGTTCTTTCTCCTATCATAATATTATGCTTTTTCTTAATATATTTTACAATAGCTTCATCAAATCTATCTCCTGCAACTTTTAATGATGTATTTACTACAGAACCTCCTAATGATATTACTGCTATATCAGTAGTTCCTCCTCCAATATCAACAACCATATTTCCACATGGCTTTGATATATCTATTCCTGCCCCTATTGCTGCGGCTATTGGTTCTTCTATTAAGCATACTTTTCTAGCCCCTGCTTGTGTTGCTGCATCTATTACTGCTTTTTTTTCTACTTCTGTTACTTGTGAAGGGATACAAATCATAATTCTTGGTGCAAATATGAATTTTCCACATACTTTATTTATAAAATGTTTTAACATTTTCTCAGTTACTGTATAATCTGATATAACCCCATCTCTTAATGGTCTTGTTGCTACAATATTTCCAGGAGTTCTTCCTAACATTCTTCTTGCTTCTTGTCCTACTGCTAAAACATCTCCAGTATGATTATCTACTGCCACAACTGATGGTTCTCTTAAAACTATTCCTTTACCTTTTACATATACAATTACTGTTGCTGTTCCTAAATCTATTCCTACATCTTGTCCAAATTTAAACATTTGCATATCTTCCCTTCTATATATTCTAATTTATTATCTCTTTAACCTTAATATTACATTTTCGTTTCAATTATATTACAATATTACTATTTTTTCAACATTTTTCAAACAATTTTTATTATTTATTGTTACTATATAATATTTATATTGTAGAGTAACTGAAAATGACTGATAATTATGACTTTTTTAATTTTTTCACCTTCGGTTGGAATGAAGATTAGAATTGGTTAGGCTTTCGAATGAGAAATGTTCACTGTACCAATTCTCATTCTTCATAAATTTTTTGATAAATCTTATAATCTCGTAAAATTTTTCTTACATAATTGTTAGTTTCTTTATACGGGATTTTTTCTATATCAGATCCATCTGCCTTTATAATGCCTTTATTAATCCAATTATCTACTGTTCCTATTCCAGCATTATATGCTGCTAGTGCTACCTCTAAGTTATTATATTTTTTTAATAAAGTTTCTAAATATTTTGTCCCAATATTAATATTATTATCAACATTTAATAATTCTTCTTTTATATTTTCTGATTTTATTTCTATATTATTTTTTCTTGCAACATCAATGGCAGTATTTTCTACTATTTGCATTAGTCCTATTGCAGATTTACTTGAAACTGCATCTTCTTTAAAATTACTTTCTGCTTTTATTACTGCAAAAATCAAATTTGAATCTACTTCATATTTTTCTGCATATGTTGTTACTATTTCATTATATGTTTTTGGATATATTATTTTAAGAATTTCATTTTTATATGATATAACAAAAATTATAATCACTAAAAAAACTAGTACTGCAATTAGTATTTTATTTTTCAAAATTCTCACTTACCTCTTCCTTTCGTTTACTTTTATGGCTCGTTTTTTATGTTTCGTCAATTCTTATAGCATTTTTCTAAAAACATATATTAAGTTCCGTCAATTTTATACCATTCCTTCTAAAAACATATATTAAAATTCAAAATTCTTTATATTTTTTTGAATAATTATATAGTAAAACATCTCCCTTTTGCTTACTTTCTTATTTGCTTTTTTACTTTTTTACTTTCTTATTTACTTATTTGCTATACATAGTATATATAGCAAATATAATAAAACTAGAAAACTTACTTCTTATTTACATTCATACCAATTATCAGCTTCTGATATTTCTGCTAATAGTGGTACTTTTAAATCTATTGCATTTTGCATACAGTTTTCTAATATTTCTTTTATGTCTTCTTTTTCTTCTTTTACTGCCTCTATCATCATTTCATCATGCACTTGTAACACTATTTTTGATTTTAATTTTCTTTTTTTGATTTCCTTATTTACATCTATCATTGCAATTTTCATTATATCTGCTGCTGTTCCTTGAATTGGAGTATTCATTGCTACTCTTTTGCCAAATTGTCTTACCATATAGTTTTTAGAATTTAATTCTGGAATATATCTTCTTCTATTGAATAACGTTTCCACATATCCCTCTTCTTTTGCTTTTTCTATTATATTATCCATAAAATTCTTTATTCCTGGATATTCATTCAAATATTCGTCAATATATTCTTTGGCCTTTTTTCTCGATATTCCTAATTGCTCACCTAATCCAAAGTCACTTATCCCATAAACTATCCCAAAATTTACAGCTTTTGCATTGCTTCTTTGTTCTTTTGTTACTTCGTCTAGTGGTGTTTTAAATACTTTTGAAGCTGCTTGTTTATGAATATCTTCATTATTATTAAATGCATTTATCATATGTTCATCTTCAGAAATATGGGCTAATACTCTTAATTCTATTTGAGAATAGTCTGCATCTATATATACTTTTCCATCTTCTGGTTTGAATACTTTTCTTACTCTTTTTCCTAGCTCAAATCTTGTAGGTATATTTTGAAGGTTTGGTTCTGTTGAACTTATTCTTCCCGTTGCTGTTATTGTTTGATGGAAAAATGAATGTATTCTTTTAGTTTTTGGATTTATATATTGTTTTAGACCTTCTACATATGTTGAATTAAGTTTCATTAATTGTCTATAATCTAATATTTTCTCTATTATAGGGTCTTCTGATTTTAACTTTTCTAAAACATCTACATCTGTTGAATAACCATTTTTTGTTTTCTTTACAATTGGTAACTTCATTTTTTCAAATAAAATTTCTCCTAATTGCTTAGTAGAGTTTATATTAAATTCTTCTCCTGCCATTTCATGAATTTCTTTTGTTAATATTTCTATTTTTTCTGTTAGTTCTTTTCCAAATTCTTTTAATTCTTCTTCATCAATATACATTCCATTCCATTGCATACTTGATAAAACTTCTACTGTTGGCATATCTATATTTTTATATAACTCATATGCATTTATTTCTTTTAATTTTTCTAATATTTTTTCATTTATCATTTCTATAAAATATACATATGCAGAATATTCTTTTTTATCATTATTTTTTAGTTCCGTATTTTCTTCAAATAAATTTAATTGTTCTTGTTCATTTTCCTCTGTGCCTATATATTCTTCTGTATCTATTTCTAAGTATTGCATTGTTAAATTTTTTATATCTAATTTATTGTTTGTAGGATTTAATATATATGCTCCAACTGATATATCATTTTCTATTCCATCTATTAATATTCCTATTTGCCTTAATAAAATATATACTTTAGTTAAGTTTATGCTTGTTTTTAATATTTCTTTATTTTCTAAAATTTCTTTAAATTTGAATATTTCTTTTTCTTCATTAAAATCAAAATAATATGTTTCATTATTTTCTTTATTATATATGCTTATAGCTGTAATTTTTTCTTTTATTATTTTTTCTAAATTAGCTGAATTAACTAAGTTATTGCCATCTTCTTTTTCACTCTTTAAGAAGAATGTTAATTTCTTTTGTTTTTTTATTATTTCTATTACTTCTTCAATACTGCTATCTTTCTGTCTAAATTCTTCTTTCTTTTCTACATCTTGTTCTTTAGTATTTTGTGCATTTCCTTTTAGATTAAATCTTTCTATATATCTATTAAAATTTAATTCTTTAAATATTTCTAATACTTTTTCTTTATCCCATTCTTCTACTTTAAAATCTTCTAAATTATCTTCAATAGGCACTTCTAAATTTATTGTACCTAATGTTTTTGATAAAAATGCTAAATCTTTATTATTTTCTATTTTTTCTTTTTGTTTCCCTTTTAGCCCTGCTTCTTCTTTTTCTACTTTTTCATATAAGTTTTCAATAGAGCCGAATTTTTGTATTAGTGATAATGCTGTTTTTTCGCCTACGCCTGGAACACCTGGAATATTGTCTGAAGTATCTCCTTGCAACCCTTTAACATCTATTAGTTGTTTTGGTTCTAATCCATATGTTTCTTTTATTTTTTCTCTATCGAATAAGTCTGTTTCTGTTTTTCCTCCTTTAGTTCTTGGAATTCTTATTGTAACCTTATCAGTAGCAAGTTGAAATGTATCTCTATCTCCTGATAATATTGTTACTTCTAGCCCTTGTGCCTCTCCATATCTTGATAGAGTACCTAAAACATCGTCTGCTTCATATCCTTCTTTTTCAACTATATCAATATTCATTGCTCTTAAGATTTCTTTGATTATAGGCATTTGTTCTGCTAACTCTTCTGGCATTCCTTTTCTATTTGCTTTATACCCTTCATATAATTTATGTCTTGCAGTTGGTGCTTTTAAGTCAAAGGCTACAACCATATATTCTGGATTGGTTTCTTCCATTAACTTGAATAGTATTGCTAAAAATCCATATACAGCATTTGTATATTTTCCATCTTTAGTCATAAGCAGTTTACTTCCCATTATTCCATAGAAAGCTCTGTTCATGATACTATTTCCATCTATTAAAACTAATTTTTCCACTTTTTATCCTCCATTTTGGGATTACTTAGACATCTGTTTTTAATGTATTTAAATTTTTATAGCTATTCTAATTAATAATTAATTGTTTAGCTATTTTCTTTTCTTAATTTTAGATGTCCTCTTTCCCTTTCTATTAATAAACATGCACAAATTCCTAATAACATGAAAAATGTAAATGGTGTACCATTTTCCCATCCTTCTCCATTTATCATAAATACACTATTTGCAAATTGACTTATTATAGAAATTTGTGTAATTAATTTTATATTTTTTGCTTTTTGCCACATTAATAATGGGAATAACCACATTATATACCAGGTTTGAAAGTTTGTTATTAGCAAAAATAAAAATGCTATTAAAAAATACTCACATTTTCTTATTTCTTTTCCAAACTTTATTTGTCTTTTACTTATAAGTGTTATACAAGTAAATAAATATATTATTATGAATCCTCCTAATAATGTTTTATTTACAGTTGTTACTAAGTTAGGTATTGTTGGGAAATATTTCATTAATATTATGTAAAAATTCTTCGCAAATTTTTCTTGTTGTGTAAATATTCCCATTAAAACTGTCCAATCTTGTATATATAATAAATATGGTATTATCATTATTAGTATAAATATTATTCCATAAATAATACAATTTTTAAATCTTTCTAACGGCTTTTTATCTCTAAAATGATAAATTATTATAAATGGCAATAATAGTATTGTAAAATATTTTATCGCAGTAGCTAACGCAAGAAATGTTATACTTGCTAATATATTTTTCTTTTTTATTAAGAAGTATATTGAAGCTAAAACAAAAGTTATTATATACATATCATTATGCACATTTGCAATTCCTTCTAGTAAAATAAATGGATTTAATCCATATAATAATACAAATATTTTCTTCTTAGTTAACTTGTAAATTATATAACAATTTAATATATGAGCTAATCCCCCTAAAATTTTAAATAATAGTATTCCTATATCTATATTTCCAAAGCTCATTCCTGCTATTATTTTACATATCAATGTCCATATTGGTCCATATACTACTGTTGTATCTGACCATGGGTTTGAATATCCTGCTGATAATGTAGTATCATTTTCTAGATATTTCGCATTATCTTCACTTTCTACAAATTCTGTTATTGTTGTATAATACGGATTTTGTCCATATTTTGAGTCTAATCTTCCTATCCCTAGATAATAAAAAATATCTGAGCTTATAAAAGGAATTATAAATATGCATATTGTAGCTGAAATTGCAATAAATATATATACTTGCTTTATATTTTTAAAAATTTTGTCCATATTTTTTAAGATTAATACATATAATGTTGTGATTATCGCAAGTATAATTATATATATTACTGTTTGTTCAAGCCTGTCTGTATCGTTAAATAGTATTGTAAAATATTTATCAAAATTTAGTATTGTTTTGTTTTGGATTAAGTATATTATTGATGGTATTGTTGATATTATTAACAATATTATAAAGATTGGCTTTATTATTTTGGCCCAATTTTTTTGTTTCATTTGGTTCTCCTTAGTTTTCTAAATCTCTTTTTATTTGTTTATTATATCTATCTTCTTCTGAAAACACACACCCACAATATTTCTGCATATATAATCCTAATTCTCTTGCCTTTGCTTGTCCTTGTCTAAATCCTACTTTGAAATCTCTATAAAGAAATTCTACTCCATATTCTTCTGCCATTTGTTTTCCTATTTCAACTATTGCTTCTTGATTTTGATATGGACTTACTAATAAAGTTGTTGATATATGTGTATAACCGTTTTCTTTTGCATATTTTGCAGTTTGTTCTAATCTGACTGGATAACAATAGTTTTTGCATCTATTATTTAAGTCTCCTACTACATTTTTACAAAAGTCTCTTAGCCCATAATTTTCTTCAAATATTGCTTTTACTTCTATATTTTTTGTATATTCTTTTAGTGTATCTCTTCTTGCTTTGTATTCCATATATGGATGAATATTTGGATTAAACCAATATACAGTTGGTTCTATTCCCTCTTCTCTCAAAGAATCTATGCAATATACACTACATGGCGCACAACAAGTATGTAATAATAATTTCATTTTTATAACTCCTATCCTATATGCTTTTAAATTAATATTTTTTTCAAAGTATTCATAAATTGAACTACCGCTTCTTTATAATCTATTGAAGAATATCTACCCAAAAATGTTTTAATTGGAATATGAATACTCTTTCCATTAAAAAATGTAACCTTTATTGTCTTTATTCTTGATACAAATTTAATAACTAACCACAAACCTATTCCTACTTCTATTCCACTAGCAGATATTCCATTTACAACACTATAAATTATCCAACAAAATATCAATAAATCTAGTAATATATATATAATTCCATATAATGGTTTGCTACTAAATTTAACAGATTTTATCTCACCAATATTATATATTCCCGAACAATTCTTTAGGGTATTAAGCATGTCATTGCTTTTAGAAATTTTATGCTCTATTTCTAATTTATTATTATTTATTCTAGCTTCTAAATTCGAATACCAACTTGCAAATCCACCTCTTCCTCTAAAGTCTATTTTAAATACATATAGATTATCTATTGACATTTTATTTTCCTTTCATAAATTTTATATTATAAATTTATAATCTAATATTACTCACTATATTCATACCCCAAATGTTTATATGCAGGAGGTAAAATCATTCTTCCTCTCAATGTTCTTGCAATAAAACCTATTTGGATTAAATATGGTTCATATACATCTTCTATTGTGTCTACTTCTTCTCCTACAGTTGCTGCTAATGCTTCTATTCCTACTGGTCTTCCATTATATTGAACTATCATTGTTTCTAATAATTTTCTGTCTATTTCATCAAGTCCTAATTCATCTATTTCTAGTTTATTTAGTGCTAATTTTGTTATTTTTAATGTTATATCACCATCTCCTAGAACTGCTGCATAGTCTCTTACTCTTTTTAATAGTCTGTTTGCAATTCTTGGAGTTCCTCTTGACCTTCTTGCAATTTCTGTTGCTGCTTTTTCTTCAATTTCTACATCTAATATTCCTGCTGACCTTCTAACTATCTTTGTTAAGTCTTCTACTGAATATAATTCTAATCTATGTACAATTCCAAATCTATCTCTTAATGGTGTTGTAAGCGACCCTGCTTTTGTTGTTGCTCCTATTAATGTGAATTTTGGTAAGTCTAATCTTATTGACCTAGCACTTGGTCCTTTTCCTATTATTATATCTAATGTATAGTCTTCTAGTGCTGGGTATAAAATTTCTTCAACACTTTTACTTAGTCTGTGAATTTCATCAATAAATAAAACATCAAATTCTGATAAATTTGTTAGTAGTGCTGCTAAATCTCCTGGCTTTTCTATTGCTGGTCCTGATGTTATTTTTATATTTGAGTTCATTTCATTTGATATAATATTAGAAAGTGTTGTCTTTCCTAAACCTGGTGGTCCATACAAAAGAACATGGTCTAGTGGTTCTCCTCTTTTTTTGGCAGCTTGAATATATATTTTCATATTTTCTTTTATTTTATCTTGTCCAATATATTCGTCTAAGGTTTTTGGTCTTAAAGAGTTTTCTAATCTTTCCTCTCCATTATTTTCTAATTCTGGATTAATTAGTCTTTCTTCTTCCATTTTTAGTTATTATATGAATATTTAATTTTTTTAATATTCATAATCTCCTTGTATTCTATATTTAGGTTTTTTAAGGTTACCCATAAACCTTTATATAATAGTTAATTCATAATATAATTATTATGTTAAATTATCTTT
>USFW01000002.1 GCA_900553985.1 uncultured Clostridium sp. | reverse complement strand
TGAAATTTCAGATCAAGAATATTTAATGGTAATCAAAAAGTTAGATGCGGCACTTTTAAAAAGTTGGTTTGATAATTATTATTATATTATTAATAAGCTTGACACATATCAATATCTTACTTATGCATTGCCGGGTGAAAGTGAGAATGAAATTAGAACAGAAAATGATATTCTATTATTTAAAAATATTCTTCAAAGAAAGCTGTCGGAGTTTGAAAATAACCCTAATTTATTATTAAAAGTTGACTATGATAATCCGGGTCAAATTACTAGATTTAAGCGTTCTAATGATGGTAGTGAAAGTTATCAAGGTGATTCGATTTCTTTTGACGATAATGACCCAATGTCGCTTGCTTTACAAGAATATGATAAAATTAAAGCAAATTAGTTGTAATTATTTATAGATTAGGCATAATGTTAATGAGGTGATAAAAATGAAAATTTTAAATAGTAATGAATTTGATAACGCAATTGCTAGCGGTATCGTTTTAGTAGATTTTTATGCTGACTGGTGTGGTCCATGTAGAATGATGTCACCAATAATAGATGAAATTGCAGAGGAATTACAAGACAGTGTAAAAGTTGGAAAGGTTAATGTAGATGAAAATCAAGAATTAGCAATTAAATATGATGTAATGAGCATCCCTACAATAATAATATTTAAAAATGGAATGCCAGTAAAAACATTTTTAGGGGTAACAGATAAAAATGAAATATTAGAAAGCTTAAAATAAGTAATGTGGGTGGTGATAATATATGGAACAAATAGAGTTTTTAGCAACTGATGGAATTATATTAGATGGATTATTATACAAATCAAAAGAAAGAACTAATAAAGTTATTTTGGCAGTTCATGGTATGAGTTCTAATTGTATGAAAAAAAGAGATCAAGTAATATCCAAAAAAGCAAATGAAAATAATATAGATTATTTTTGTTTTAATAATAGAGGAAGCGAATTAGTAAAATATACAAGAAGAAATATAGAAGGAAAAAAAGAAAAATTTATAATGGGAACATCTTTTGAAGATGTAACAGAAGGATATGAAGATATAGTAGGAGCAATGATAAAATTAAAAGAATTAGGATATGAAGAAATATATTTACAAGGACATAGTTTAGGGTGTACTAAAATAGTATATTCATACAATGAGTTAAAAGAAGAACAAGATGATTTAATAAATATGGTAAAGGGAGTAATTTTACTATCATTGGTTGATATTCCACAAACTTTAAAATTTTATCTAAGAGAGAATTTTAACAAATATTTAGAATATGCAGAAGAACAAGAAAAACAAAACAAGCCAAATGAATTAATGCCAAAAGAATCTTTTATACATCCTATAAGTGTAAAAACATTTTTAAGATATGCTAGAGATAATAAAGAAATAGACTTTGCAGGTTATGGAAGAGATACAAAACTTGAAAAATTAAATAATATTGATGTTCCATTATTTATGAGATGGGGAAATGACAATGAAATGATATTACAAAGAGCTGAAGAGTTAGTCGATATAGTGAATAATATACTAAAAAATGAAAATAAAGATATAGACTATATTGATGGAGCAAATCATGGCTATGAAAATAGAGAAGAGGAACTAGCTGAACAAATTATTAAATTTATTATATAAAAAATATAACAATATTGAATGCCATATATGAAAATAAAAGGAAAAGTTTTAATAATATACGAATTTTGTAAATAATGTATTAAGATGGATTTCCTTAATTGGAGGAATGTAGTATGAAAGATAAAAAAGTATTAATAATTTCCATAACAGTAATTGTATTAATAGCCATAGCAATAATTGTAGGAATCGTTATAGGAAATATGCCAAAAGAAAAACCAGAAGAAGTTTTAAATAAATATTTTGCATTAATAAATGATAAAAAATATGATGAAATGTATGAAATGATAAGTACTACTTCAAAGGGTGAAATAAGTAAAGAGGAATTTGTAAAGAGAAATAAAAATATTTATGAGGGAATAGACGGAAAAATTACAAAAATAAATGTTAACGAAAAAACAAAAGAAAATAAAAAAGAAAACATTTCATATGACGAGGAATTATTAACTTCAGCAGGTACAGTAAAATTCTCAAATAATGTATCTTTTACTAAAGAAGAAAAGGCTTATAAATTAGATTGGAAATCAGAATTAATATTTCCAGAGTTAAAAGACGAATACAAAGTAAAAGTAGAAACCTTAAAAGGTAAAAGAGGCTCAATATTAGACAGAGGAGAAAACCTAATAGCATACGATGGTAAGGTTTCTTCAGTAGGAATTGTGCCACGGAAAATTAGGAGAAAATAAAGAAGAAAATATAAGTAAAATTTCACAGATTTTAGGTGTTTCAACAGAATATATAAATAGTGAATTATCAAAATCATATGTTAAAGAAGATACTTTTGTACCACTAAAAAAGGTATCTAAGGAAAACACACAATTAAAAGATGAATTACTACAAATTCCCGGAGTTTTAATAAATGATGTAGACGGAAGAGTATATAAACTAGGAGAAGAAGCAGGACATTTAATAGGATATGTTCAAACAATAACTGAAGAAGAATTAAAAAAATATGCAGATAAAGGATATACTTCAACAAGTTTAATAGGAAAATCTGGTTTAGAATTAGCTTATGAAGATAGGTTAAGAGCACAAAATGGGGTGAAAATATATATTGTAAATGAAGAAGGAAAAACAGTTAAAGAAATAGCAAGACAAGAGCAAAAAGATGGTGAAAATATAAAATTAACAATAGACAGTGATATACAAAAAAGGTTATATGAACAATTAAAAGATGACAAAGGTTTATTTGTAGTAATGCAACCACATACAGGAGAGCTATTGGCATTGGTAAGTACACCAACATTTGATTCAAATGATTTTTCTTTAGGAATGACAAATGTTAAATGGGAAGAATTAAATAATGATAAATCTAAACCATTATATAATAGATTTATACAAAAATATTGCCCAGGTTCAACATTTAAACCAATAACAGGAGCAATAGGATTAACAAATAATAAAATTACAGCAAATGAAGATTTAGGATATAATGGGACAAGTTGGCAAAAAGATTCTAGTTGGGGAGATTATAAAGTAACAACTTTAACAGGATATAATGGAGCTAAAAACTTACAAAATGCATTGATGTATTCAGATAATATATATTTTGCACAAGTTGCGCTAAGATTAGGTTCAAGTTTATTTACACAAAGTTTAAATAAAATAGGATTTAACCAAGAAATAGAATTTCCATTGCAATTAGCAAAATCACAATTTTCAAACTCAGAGGGAATAGATACAGAAGGAAAATTAGCAGATTCAGGATTTGGACAAGGAAATATATTAGTAAATCCAATACATATGGCATCAATCTATTCAAGCTTTTTAAATGACGGAAATATGTTAAAACCATATATTGAATATAAAGAAGGAAATGAAGGAGAAATATTAATAGAAAATGCTTTTTCTAGTGAAGCAGCAAATATAATAAAAGAAGACTTAATACAAGTTGTAGAAAATCCTTCAGGAACAGCTCATGATATGAAGTTAGATAATGGGATAACAATAGGAGGAAAGACTGGAACAGCAGAATTAAAAGTTGATAAAAATGATAATACAAGTGGAACATTAGGTTGGTTTAATTGTTTTACAACAAATCAAGGTCAAAGTGATAAAATAATCATTGGAATGGTTGAAAATGAGCAAGGCCATGCTGAAGGTGGAAGCCATTATGTAATAAAGAAAATAAGAACTTTATTTGAATAAATTTATATAAAAGCTATTCTATAAATCTGTAGAATAGCTTAAGATTTATAGTTAGTATAAACTTTATACAAAAAATGGACTTTTTTATTTATTTATGGTAATATAACTAATATAATTTAGAATAAACAAGGGAGATGATACTTTTGAATAAAAAATTTTATATAACTACACCAATATACTATCCAAGTGGTAAATTTCATATAGGAACAGCATATACAACAGTATTAGCAGATACTATAAAAAAATATCATAAATTTAAAGGAGAAGACACATATTTATTAACAGGTACAGATGAACATGGACAAAAAATACAAGAAGTAGCAGAAAAAAACGGAGAAACACCAAAACAATATGTAGATAAAATGGCAAAACAAGCAAAAGAATTGTGGCAAAAGATGGATATACAATATGATGATTTTATTCAAACAACAGAAGAAAGACATGAAAAAGTAGTGCAAAAAATTTTTGATAAATTTATGGAGCAAGGAGATATTTACAAGGGAGAATATGAAGGTTGGTACTGTGTACCTTGTGAAACATATTTTACAGAAACACAATTAGTTGATGGAAAATGTCCTGACTGTGGAAGAGATGTAAAGAGAATGAAAGAAGAATCATATTTCTTCAATATGAAAAAATATGCAGGTAGATTATTAAAATATTATGAAGAAAATACTGATTTTATAAAACCAGAATATAGAAAAAATGAAATGATAAATAACTTCATAAAACCAGGTTTAGAAGATTTATGTATTACAAGAACATCATTTGATTGGGGAATAAAAGTATTAAAAGACCCAAAACATGTAATATATGTATGGCTAGATGCATTAACAAATTATATAACAGCTTTAGGATATATGTCAGATGATGATACATTATTTAAGAAATATTGGCCAGCAGATTTACAAATTGTTGGGAAAGATATAGCAAGATTCCACCTAATATATTGGCCTATATTCTTAATGGCATTAGACTTACCTTTACCAAAAACTATATTAGTGCACAACTGGATAATGATGAAAGATGGTAAAATGTCAAAATCTAAAGGAAATGTTATTTATCCAGAAACTTTAATTGATAGATATGGAATAGATGCAACAAAATATTTCCTATTAAGAGAAGTGCAAGTTTCACAAGATGGAATATTCTCACCAGAAGCATTTGTAGAAAGATATAATTTTGACTTATGTAATGATTTAAGTAATTTATTAAATAGAACAGTTTCAATGGTAAATAAATACTTTGAAGGAAGAGTGCCTAAATATAATGGAACACCAAACGAAGTAGATAAAGAAATTGAAAAAAATTGCCTTGAACAAATACAAAAATTTGAAGAAAAATTTAATAATTATGAAATAGCAAATAGTATTCAAGAAATATGGAATTTAGTATCAAGAACTAATAAATACATTGATGAAACAATGCCATGGGCTTTAGCAAAAGAAGAAAAAACAGAAGAATTAGAGTCTTCAATGTATCACTTAATAGAAAACTTGAGAAAAATTGCAATATTAATTAGACCATTTATGACAGAAACAGCAGAAAATATTTTTAGACAAATAGGAATAAAAGAGGAAGATTTAAAAAGTTGGAGTACTATAAATGATTATGATAAATTAGAAAACTTAAAAGTTATAGAAAAAGGTGAACCTATATTTATGAGATTGAATATGGAAAAAGAAGTTGAATATTTAAAATCTATTATGAAAAAATAAGAAAAGCTGATTTGGGGTCAGAGAGAAGATGATTTCGGGTGCGAGGTGATCCGGGGTTCGAGGTGATTTCGGGGGCGAGATGATTTTGGGGTCGGAGACAAAAATCATGGTTATATAATTCCAAATAAATAAAAATAATTATTTGAAAATTTACCATGATTTTTGTCTCCGACCCCAAAATCATCTTTTCTTCAACCCCGAAATTATCTCTGGTAATTATGAACTTTAACTTCATCAACTTTAAAAATTAAATAAATTTTTAAAGTTTTTAAAAAATAACTATTAAAATGTAGAATTATGGTATATAATAAGTAAAAAAGAAAAGGATATAAAATGTGTAAAAAAGAGGATAATTATATGATATTACAACCAAAATCTAGAATAAATAGAAATAAAATAATTTTAGTAGTAATGATTTTAATAATAATAGTTTGTTTGATTTTTATAACAAAAAATATAATAGATATGTCAAATAATTATAAAGTGTATAAAGAATATGAAAAACAATTATCAATTTTAAAGGAAGAGCAAAAAAAGAAGCAAGAAGAAATTGAGAAAAAAAGACAAGAAAAATTACCTAAACTAACAAATGCAGGAAGAAGTAATATAGATAATATCTATAAGTCTGAAATAAAAAGAGCATTTTTAACATTTGATGATGGTCCATCTTCAAATACATCAGATATATTAGATATATTAAAACAAGAAAATGTACCAGCAACTTTTTTTGTTTTAGGAGTAAATGTTGATAAATATCCACAAACAGTAAAGAGAATATATGAAGAAGGTCATTATATAGCTAATCATGGCTATTCACATATATATTCTTCAATATATCAATCACCACAATCTGTACTAGATGAATACAATCAATGTGAAGATTCAGTAAAAAAAGCAATAGGAGAAAATGAATATAACTCACATTTATTTAGATTTCCAGGAGGATTAGTTGGTGGAAAATATGCAGAAATTAAAAGGCAAGCAAATCAATTATTAAATGAAAATGATATATTGCATATAGACTGGAATGCATTAAATGGAGATGCTGAAACGGGAAATCCAACAATAGAATTTGAAATGCAAAGATTACAAGAAACTGTAGGAAATAAAAATAGTGTTGTAATATTAATGCATGATGCTCAAGCTAAGAAAGCAACAGCAGAAGCATTACCACAAATAATACAATATTTAGAAGATAATGGATACCAATTAAAGAATTTTTATGAAATTATAAAATAGTAAAATGATAAAATCAATAGAAGGGAGATTAGGAAATTGCCTAAGAAAACAATAGATAAGAAAGATGAAATAAAAGAAAAGTTAGATTATTTAGGAATAGATTTGGAAAATGTGAAAGAACAAATAAATGAATTTGAAGATTTAAAGTTTAGAATACCAAAATTTTATGACGAAAAACAATATAGGCAATATAGATTTATACCAATAAAAGATATACAAATATTATTATCTCCTACAAATAGAATGGATGATTTAGAAGAAAAATATAAAAAAGCAAGTCCACTTATAGACTACCTAGATAATACAAATGAAGAAAATTTTTTAAAACATACTACATTTTTGAAAATGTTAAAACAAGTACAAATAGATGAAATTGAAAAAATAGAAGAAGAAGAAGCAAAACTTAATAAGAAGATACCATTCAAGGTGAAATTTGAAGGTAATTACTTATGGCAAATATATTATTCAGAAAATACAAATAAATACTTTATGTTAGTTCCAACAGAAGATTCAGATTATTCGACTTTTTTCTTTTTGCTAAAAAAACAACTAGAAAAGAAAAAAGCAGGAAAAATATTTGTACCTGTTAGAAATGTATCGTATCAAAGTGATTATCTAAAAAAGAAAGAATATGAAGATATAGAAAACTATTTATGGTTATTTACAAAAGATTGGCCTTTAATATATGAAGTTTATGACAAAAGTAATAAAGTTTCAATACAAATAGTAGGTGAAACAGAGGTATATGGAAAGATAAAAAGCTCATATAAAATAAAATTAAATAGTTTGGTAGAAGCAAATCAATTCTATAAATTGTTAAAAGCAATGTTCATATTGCAAACAGAGTTACCACATTATTTTGAATTTAAAACAAAGATAACAAAAGATGGAAGTATAGAGTTTTATAATAATGGAAAAAAAATAGAATATACAATAATATCAGAATGGATTAATGAAGAATATAATATAGGAATAGAAAATATTGAGAAAATAAATGTTTTAATAAAAGAAAATAAAGTGAAATTAGAAAATTTAAAGATAGAATCAGCAACTCAAGAGATAGAATATTTGGCAAAAGAAAAACAAATATCAACATTTTTAGAATGTAAAAAAACATTTTTTGGTAAATTCAAATATTACTTTAAGTATAATAAAAAGAAAAAGAAAAATAAAACAAAATCAAATAAAAATATAAAAGAAGACAAAGAAGAAAGTAATGAAACAGAAAAAGAACATGTAGAAAAAAGGATAATAAAAACTAAGAAAAATTATACAATAGAAGAGTTGATAGAACTTTATAAAAAATATGAGAAAAAAGAAAATGAAATAAAAAATATATTAATGGATATAAATGCATTAAAATTAAAAAATAAAAATATGGCAAAGAAGATAGAAAATGCAACAATGTTTATAGAAGAAATTGATAGCCATAAAAGAAGTATATTTGAATTTTGGAAGTATAGCAATAAAGATGAAATGGCAACATTAGCAGAAGGAGAAAAAGAAGAAGTAAATATAATAAAGAAAATAACTAAGATTTTTGACTATAAGGAAGACCTTGAAAGTTTTGGGAAAACAATGGACAAAGTTCAAAGAAAAGCATTATCAAAAGAAGAAACAGATAATATATATATAACAGCAACTAATTTAATAGATATACTAAATAAAATAAAAAACAATGAAGTATTACCAAAAGAAATAGAAACAAGTTTAAAAAATATTAAAAAGGAAGCGAAAGAAGAAGCAAAATTAGATGATATAGAAGAATTTAATATATTTGGTGGAATTTCACAAGATGCTACAAAGATTTCTAAAATAGGAAATAAAAAACATAGAGAAATAGCAAAAGATAAGTTTAATATTTTGGGAGTAAATAAAAATACAAAGCAAGTTGGATATAAAGCTAAATTAGAACAAGTTATTGAAATAGTACAAAAAGCCTTGGGAAAAGTAGTAGTGACAGAAGATTTACCAGTATATAAAGCTTTTATTAATGAAAAACTAAATCAAAATAATTTTAATGTTTTTGATATAAATCCAGAAATTGAAATAGAAAATATTATAAAACAAAAAGAAAATAAAATAAATTTATATAAAGTAAACTTGAAAAGGGGAGTTAATGCAATCAGTTATGCAAATATAATATTTTATGACAATCAAAATAAAACTTTACCATTAGGACAAGATATATCAAGTAATATTTTAGTAGATTTATCAAAAACAGAGCTAGTAGAAAAGGAAAAGCAAGAATTTAAAATACTTTCGTTTGAAAATGAGCACGATGATTTTTCAAAAATGGCAGTAAAAACTATTACTGTTTATGAAATGGATATAAAAGAAGATGAGTAAAAAACAAACTTCTAAAAATCTTTGCTGTTCAGAAAATTTCTTTAAATCGGGAATTTAAAAAAATATTTAATAAACAGTAGACAATTGCCAATATATGTGCTAATATATATTGGTAATTTAATTTGCCGATGTGGCGGAATTGGTAGACGCACTGGATTCAAAATCCAGCGGGAAACCATGTGGGTTCGAGTCCCACCATCGGTACCATGATGAAATGTTGAAATTGTTGTAGCCATTGAAAATACTGGGTTACAACGATTTTTAATTTGCACAAAAAAGTGCGAAAAAGTGACCAAAATGGGTGTTTTTTGGGGTAGATTACCCAAAAATTACCCAAAAAAAGACTGAAAAATAGGCAATCTTTAAAAAAGATTACCCAAATTTTATAGTTTTATAAATTATCTATTTTTTCTACTGATTTCCTATCGAGTTCTTTAAGAACATCAGCATAGATATTTAATGTAGTTTGTATGTCTGAATGTCCTAATCTTTCAGATATTGTTTTAATATCAGTATGCAATAAGAGAAGAATTGTTGCGTGTGTATGTCTAATGTCATGAAAACGTATATTTTTAATATTGTGTTTTTTTTGCCAATTGTCAAACCAACATGATATACTGTCAATACTTAAATAATCAAAAATATAAGGCTCTTTATAGTTAAGGTCATCAAGTAGCTTATAGTACAAGTTTAAGTAGTTTAAAATCGATTTTGGCAAAGGCTTATTTCTAATAGAAGAATCATTTTTAGGATACTTTGTAATTTTTCCTTTTCCAGGGATATAATGACGACTTTTATTAACATCAAAATACGCATGCTCAAGAGATAAGTCTTCTCTTGTTAGCCCAAAAAGTTCTGAACGTCGCATCCCTGTTTTTAAATCTAATAATACAATAAATCTTCGTCCAACTTCTCTCAATTTTTTTTCATTGCTAATATTAGTGTTGTAATAAAATTCTAGAAATTCTTTCTCAAGTATTTTACAAACATTTTTATACTCATTAAAATCATAACAACTTATTTTTTCTCTTTTTAGTTTTACCAATTGTTTTATTGTTCTTTCATCAGTAGTCGTGGTAAATTTTATTTTTATGTTATCACAAGGATTTTTAGGTAATAATTCGCATTCTACAGCATATTCTAGACAAGCATGAATTATACTTTTCCATTTTTTAACGGTGCTAGGTTTTATTGTAGTGTTTTCTTTTCTGTTACTATAATTTGTTTTGGTTTGTTTTATAGTATTAAAATAGTTTTCTAATTTTTTTCTTGTTAATTCTTTTAGTTTAAAATTACCGATGTAGGGAAGAATACGATTATTTAAGTAATTTATGTATTTTTTAACACATAAATCTCCTGCATTTGGTCTTACTTTGTCATCAAGCCAAATCTGGGCAAATTCTCCAAAAGTATAATTAGTATTTATAAAATTTCCTTTTTTTACTTCTTCAACGAATATAGCTAACTTTTTTTCTGCTTCTTCCTTATTTTTAGCTTCTACTGTAGTACGATAACTTTCTTTGTTTAACATATAATATAATCGTGCTTTTCCATTGTCGTAAAGCTCATAAGAACCTTCCCTTCGTTTATTACTGCTTTTTGTAGCAACTTGTTTTAGAAGTTGTTGCAATATTTCTTCATCGATTGCTATTTTAGACATAAAAATACCTCCATTTTTCAATAATTTTTTAATAAACTATTGAAAATAAAGGTACTTTCATATATAATAAAAGCACATTCACTTTCAATAGTGTTTGTGTTGTGAGAATTATGTACCGTGTCGCAAACTAAGGAACATAATTCTCTTTTTATATTTTTATTCTTTTTTTAAAAGATACAGTTCCTCTAAAATATTGTTTTCCATTGTCATCTATACCCGTATCGACATAAATTTGCCCTGTTCTAAAATCTAATTTTAAGACTTCAGATACTTTATTAGAAGGAATATCTCCTATTATATTATCATTATTTAGTTTTAGCACTTTAATAGCTGTATTATCTTTATAAGGTCTTAAATAAATATCTACAATTGAAAAATCAGTATTATATATTTTTTTCAATTCCTTCTGTTCTGTGTTAGTAATAATATATTCATATTCCACAATTTTTTCTTCTTTCTTTTGTTCAACTTCCTTTTTGAATAAATTTGAAAATAACCCCATAAAAGCCTCCTAAAATTCTCTTTTTAATTGTTTTACTACACCAACTATTGTAACTGGTATATTTTTTACTTCATCATAAGTAAATATAAGTGGCTCGTAATTAGTGTTAAGTGGTTGTAATAAAATGCTATTATCACTTTTTTTACCTTTTTTTATTGTGGCTTCATCTCCATTTATAAGAGCAACAACTAAATCTCCACTTTCAAAGTCATCTTGTTTTTTTATTATTACTATATCATCTTCTATTAAGACAGGGGACATGCTATCTCCCTTTATCTTTAAAGCAAAATAATCAGAGCCATCTTTTATTATATTTTTATCTACTTCTATCATGCCTTCCCAGTTTTCTTGCGCCATATAGTCGTACCCTGCTTTTACTGTGCCTAGAAGTGGAATTTCTGCAACTGGATTTCCCAGTTTATCTAATTTTTCTTTACTTTCAACTAAATCTGATTTCTTTATATCAAAATAATTTGCAAGTAATTCTATTTTGTCAATTCTAGGATAAATATTTGCATTACACCAATCAGTAAAAGTTGAATAGGGTATATCTAAATCACGACATACATCAACTCTAGTTTTTTTATTAATAGTCATATAATATTTAAGATTTTCTGAAAAAATCTTCTTGTTTCCTAAATCGCTCATATATACCTCCTACAAGCATTATACGATTTTACCGTAAAAAAGTCAAGAAAAAATTTAAAAAATTACGGAAAAAGTATTGACAACGGAAAAACCGTAAGATATAATACAAACAGAAAAACGGAAATACCGTTAAGAAAGAGGGTGGAAAATTTGAAATTAACATTAAAAGCATTAAGAATTAATAAAGGGTATAGCCAAAAGAAAGCAAGTAGTTTAATAGGTATAAGTGAAGAAACATTGGCTAATTATGAAAAAGGATTGACTTATCCAGATATACCAACATTAAAAAAAATTGAAGAAGTTTATGAAACTAAATATGATAATATAAATTTTTTTTAAAATCCATAAACGGTAAAACCGTACAAAACGAATTGCGACACGGTACAAAAATAGAAAGAAGGTGAGAAGATGCTATACACAACAAAAGAAATAGCAGAAATGTATGGAGGAGAACAAAAAAATGTAACTCCTTACATGATAACACATACTTGGATACCCAATGGACTGAAATATATTAAAGGAAAAGGTAGAGGATACTTGTTTAAAAAAGAGTGGGTTGAAGAATATTTAGAAACTCCAAGAAAAAGAGTCTTAAATAAAACTAGGGTAAAAAGAAGTAGTAAAAAGATAACAACAATTGGTTGTTGGGTAAGTTAAAGGAGGGAACACCAATGAAAAGAAAACTAGATAAAAATAAAGTATATGCATTTATAGGACGAGTAGTAACATATCTAACAGGAATAATATTACTAAATATAATAAATTATAATTTAGCAATTTATGTTTTAGATAATTGTATAACAGTTTATAGGTAGGAAGGAGATGAGAAATATGTTTAAAAGAACTAAAGAATTACAAACTTTATTAAATGCTAGTAGAAAAGCATTAAAAGAGGCAGAAGATAAAGTAGAAAACAGAAATATACTAATTAAAGATATGGAAGAACAAGCAAAAGCATTGTATGAAGAAAACAAAGATTTAAGATTTGAAAATGAAGAACAACTAGATTTAATAAAAAGAATAGACGAGCGAGTAAATTCTAACAAATACAACAACGAAAAAGCAATTTTAGACAAAATAAAAGAATTAGTTAGAGACTACCAATCAATTAACTAATTCACAATCACATAAATATATGTTCCTATTGCTAATTATAGCATAGGAAAGAAAGGAATGTCAAATGGAAAAGAAATATCAATACAGGGAAATAACAACAGGAGAAATAGTTGTAGATTTTATAGCAGAAGATTATGCACTAGAAAAATTAGGAATAACAATAGAACCTAAAGGAAAAAACGGAGAAATGACACAAGAGCAAATAGAAAATATTGAAGAAACAGTAGAGTGGTTTTTTAGTGGAAATTGGATAAAAGAAGAAGTAAAGGAGGATTAGAAATGAAATATGATGATATTGAAAAAGTGAATAAAGAGATAAAGAAAACAGATATAAAAGGAAAACAATATGCAGAAGTTAGTGAAAGAATATTAGCTTTTAGAAAATTAAATCCAAATGGAAGAATTATAACAGAGATTATAGATAAAACAGATAATGATGTAACTATAAAAGCAACTATATTTGATGAAAATGAAAAAGAGTTAGCGACAGGTTTTGCAAGTGAAGTAAAAAAAGGATTAGTAAATAGCATATCTATGCTAGAAAATTGTGAAACATCTTCAATAGGAAGAGCATTAGGATTTTGTGGTTTTGGAATTGATAGTGGGATAGCAAGTGGACAAGATATGGAAAAAGTAGAGGAATTTAAAAAGAAAAACAAAAAAGAAGAAATATATGTGAATATGTATATAAGCTATGATGAGGCAGTTAAAATAGTAAAAATAGCAATTAATGAATTATGTAGAAAACAAGGCATAATTGTAACGGACTTATCTAGCATAATAAATAAAGAACTATGGACAACTTTAGAAGAACTAAATTTACAACAATTAAAAAGATTAGAAATAGAACTTGCAAAAATAAACAACAAAACACATAAATGGCATGAGCTATATAATAAAAATTCAAAAATAAAAAATGTAGTTCCAGAAAATCAAGAAGTTGTTTATAAATCAAGTAGTTATATGTTTGGGCAAGAAGCACTAAAACAAGCAGGACAAGATGAATTGTTAAAAGGACAAATAATCGATAACTATCTAGAATTAGGAACAGATTTAACAAGAGTTATTGAATAGGTGATTATATGATAGGAACAAGTAACAAAATAATAACTTATTTACTAGAACAAGCAAAAGATAAGCAATTTGAATTAAAAGAATATAAACCTAGAAGAAGTCTAGACAGTAATGCTTATGCTTGGGTCTTATTAGGAAAATTACAAGATAAATTACATATACCAAAAGAAGAAATTTACAGAGATTTAATAAAAAACATAGGAAGTTTTGAAATAGTTCCAGTAAAAAATGAAGCAGTAGAAAGATTTAGACAAGCATGGAGCAAACATGGTTTAGGATGGGTAACAGAAACAACAAAAAGCAAATTAGAACGGTTTTACAAATGTTGTTACATATTATGGGTCTAGTGTCTATAATACAGTAGAAATGACCAAATTGATTGAATTAATAGTACAGGAATGCAGACAGTTAGATATAGAAACAAAACCACAAGAGGAAATAAATAGCTTGTTAGAAAGCTGGGGAAAATAATGATAGTAAAAGATTTAAGAAAAGAATTTTATCCAGTACCAAAGTCTGGGCAGAAGAAGATAAAACAAGACAGCAAAAAAGAACATAAAAAAGACTTCTGTATAATGCCAAAAAACAATTCTTATAGCACGGTAAGAACAGAAATATATTGTGAAAGACACGAGGTTTATTTTTCAAAAGCTTATAGACAGAAAAGTATAGATGATGGCTTAATAGTATTTTTAACAAGGAAAAGCCATCGTGGTACTAATGGAGTACATGGAAAGAATGGAGACAAACTAAATAGAAAGTTAAAAAGATTAGCAGAAAAAGCCTGGACAAGTTATTACAACAAAACAAAAGAAGAATTTATAGCCAGATATGGCAGAAATTATTTAGATTAAAACACCAAAGGCTAAGACATAATGAAGTTTTAGCCTTTGATTTTACGAAAGGAGACCATAAATGGAAGGTTGGATTAGAATACATAGGAAAATAATAGATGTGCCTTGGTTTAATAAAAGTGAATATGTTCATTTATGGTTATATTTGCTATTAAAAGCTAACCATAAAGACCAAGAAATTTTTATAGGAAATGAAAAAATTTTAGTAAAAAGAGGACAGCTTTTAACATCAAGGCATAAGTTATCAGAGGTTGTTCACATACAAGAAAATAAAATTTATCGTATATTAAAGTGTTTTGAAAATGAACATCAAATTGAACAACACAAGACCCCAAAATATACAGTCATATCAATAGTTAATTATGATATGTATCAAAAAACTGAACAAGTTGTTGAACAACAAATGAACAACGAATGCACAACAGATGAACAGCAAATGAACACAAACAATAATGATAATAATATTTATATTATTTTATTTAATAAATATAAAGCAAAAATCGAACAACAACCAAATAGAAAAATACAAATTATAGGAGAATTACAAAAAACAACAGACTATGAAATGCTATCTTTGGAAGAACAAGACCAAATATTTTACGATTTAATGAGTTCAGATATAAAAATAATATAAAGAGGTGAAACAAATGAATAAGAATATAAAGAAAACAGTTTATAAAATACTAGAAAAAGATAAATTAGCAAGAGAAGATGACTGGTATTTGATACAACAAACATTAATACAAATGCTAGATTGCAACCAAGGAACAGCATTTGGACAAGTTTTAAATGGAATGAAAGTACAAGGAATAAGTTTTGAAGCAATAACCAGGCAAAGAAGAAAATTCTTAGAAGAAAATCCACAATACAGAGTACAAAGTGTGGAGAAAATAAGAAGAGAGGAAGAAGAAAATTATTATTTGGAACATAGCAGACATATTCCAAGAATAGACTAGGAGAAAAAATGATATTAGAAACTAAATGTAAAACCTGCTTAGGTTGTAACAAATTAGAAGATATAAATTTTAAAGAAATATACAGATGCGAAAATTATGTAAGAGGAGTAGAAGATAAAAATGATAATAAAAATACCACTACTATGCAGAAGTAAAAAAAATAGCCAAAACATAATAGTAAATCCAAGAACACATAAACCTATGATAATACAAAGTAAATTATATAAAGAATTTGAACAAAATTGTGGCTATTTTTTAAATAAATATAAAACTAATATAAATACACCAGTAAATATAAAAGCAACATTCTATGTGCCAGATAGAAGGAAAAGAGACTTAACAAATTTAGAAAATGCAATAGCAGATATATTAGTTAAATACAAAGTAATAGAAGACGATAATTATAACATTATAGCAGGTTGGGATGGAAGTAGAATAATTTACGAAAAAGGCAGAGAAGAAACAATATTAGAAATTGAGGAGGTAACCAATGCAAAAGACTAAATATTATAACAAAGAAACATACAAAATAGAAACTAAAATAAAAGAAGCATTTGTAATTTTAATAGTATTTATTTTAGGACTATTTACAGGACTACTAGTAAATAATTTAGAATTGCAAAATAAAGAAAAAGAAATAAGAGAATGCCAAGTGGAGATAGATAGTTTAAAAGAAAGTATACATTTATTGGAGAAAGAGGTGTAGTAATGACAGAAGAAAAGGCAACAGAGAGGTGTGAAGATATTATAAAGAAGAATAATAAGGTTGTAAAAGAGGCAAGAAAAGCAGGAGATACAAATGCAATGCAATTAGTAGCAGAATTAGATACAGAAAGCCTAGCAATAGAAACAATCTTAAATATAATAAAAGAAAGAAACAAGAGAATAAAAGAATTAGAAGAAGAAAAAAAGAATAGAGTAGATTTTCAGAAAAAATACATAGAAGTTACTAACTTATATTTAAATAGCATATCAAAACAAAAAATAAAAGACAAGATAAAAGAACTAGCAAATACAAAAGGAGATTTAGCAACATATATAGCAACAAGTGAAAGAATAAAAGTCTTAGAAGAATTATTGGAGGAAAAATAATGATAGAAGAAAAAACAATAGAAAGATGTAAAGAGTTAATAAAATCAAAACATACAAATTGGATAGGAATATCTAATCAAGAAGCAATAAGAGAATTGTTAAATATGCTAGAAGGAAAAGATAAAGCGATAGAAAAACTAAAAAAACATAATAAAGAATTATTGAGAAAACTAAAAAATAGAGTTAAAGAAGTAAAGAAACTAAATAAATATAGTTTATATAAAAAAGAATTTAAAAGATTAAATGAACAACTAAAAAAGAAAGATGAAATAATAGAAAAACTAGAAAAAGAAGCGCAAGGATATTTTGAAGAAAATATAAAGAAAGATAAGATAATCGATTTAATAATAGATGAATACGAATATAATGCAAGAATAAATTTAAAAGATTTTTGTGAGAATGAACTTAGAAAAGATACTTGTATACAAGATTGTAAAACATGTATAAAACAATATTTTGAACAGAAAAGCGATAAAAGACGGTTAATAGCGATATTTTAAAAGTAAAGCAGAAAAGGAGTAAGTATGAGAGAGATAAAGTTTAGAGGAAAAACAGAAGAAATGAATAGTTGGTGGACTTTTGGAAATTTAGTTATTTGCGATAATGGTGATTATCAAATAGGACATTGTACAAAATATGGAGATACTTATTATAGAAATAAAGTATTTAAAGAAACAGTAGGACAATACACTGGATTAAAAGATAAAAACGGAAAAGAAATTTACGAAGGAGATATAGTTTATATAAAAGGGGAAACAGAAATATTAGATATAAAAGGAAAAGTTGAATATAGCGAAACTTTTGCACAATATATAATAACGAATACAAAAAATATAATGTATGAAGCAGAGCCTTTAGGAGATTATGAAAATATAGAAGTAATAGGAAACATATATGATAACACAGAATTATTAGCAGAAAAGGAGAAATAGCAGTGGAAGAAATAAAAGTAGGAAACTATGTAATTAATCAAAATAGATTAGTTATAGGAAAAATAATAGAAATAAATGAAGAAAAACAAGAAGCAATTATTGAAATAGACAATTTTGAAATACCAATAGGATTTTGGAATATAAAAAAACATAGCAAAAACATAATAGACCTAATAGAGGTTCGGAGACCATGTGAATGGAGAATTGGTAACAGGTATATATGACATTGTTAATAATAATTATGAAATCGTAGGAAAGAAAATAACAACTAAATATAGAACAGCACAATTTACTGGATTAGATATAAATTATTATATATATGCAGAAGATATTAAAACAATACTAACCAAAGAACAATTTGAACAAAATTTATATAAAGTTTAGGAGGAAGAAAAAATGAGTGATTATGTAAGAAAAAAATGCATTAGATTTAAAATACCACAAAATATAATAGACGAACTAGGAAATGAAGAAGATTGGATAGTAGATTTATTGCTACAAAAATATAAATTGAAATATGAATATGAAACAAAAAAAGCTAATTTTACAATAGGTTATGGAGAAGATTTTGATAATAATGTAACAAATTATTTTTTAGATTATTTATTAGATTATGAATATGGAGCTAGTGAAGATTTTGAAAGTGTAAGATTATTAACTGACAATGAATTTGAAAAATATTCAAGAAAATTTGCAAAATATTTTAGTGAAATAGGAAGAGACGAATTAAGATTAGTTCATTATAGTTATTATAACGGAACTGATGAGCCAAGCGTTTATGAATTAGATGAAGTTTAGGAGGAAAGATATGTTAAGAATAAAAGATAATGTAGCTTTAAAAGAATTAGAAAAGTTTGGATTTAAACCTAAGTATAATGAAGATACAGGAGAAATTCGTGCATATGAAAAAAAGTGTGAAAAAGATGTAGGAGGCTTATTAATAAGTATAACTGAAACTACGAGTTTAATAAGAATCTATAAGGCTTTTAAAAGGGAAAAGACTGAATGGCAAATTAACAGATATAATGATTATTTTGATATCGATACATTATATGATTTAATCCAAGCAGGATTAGTAGAGAAAGTTGAGAAATAAAGATGAAAGAAAATAAATTAAAAAACTTTTTAGAATATTTACAAGACAAGGTACAAGACTCTTATAAAGAGGAAACAAGAATAGCAATAGAAAGATTTTTGGAGGATTTAGCAAATGAATAAAGATTTTGGGAATATGGAAGAACTGGAATACGGAGTAAGGTTAACTATGCCGTTATTAACCCAAGAAGAAATTAATGGAATATATATAAACATAAATGAAATAACTGAACAATTCACAAAAATGGTTATAAAAGATAAAGATTTAGCAATAGCACAATATATTATGGACAAGCAACAAAAGATGTTAGAACAAAAGCAATTTATATTAGATAAAGTAACAGATAAATTAAAAGAATATTTAAAAGCAATTAAAAGAGATGGTATATATGGATATGATAAAGAAATTAACGAAATATTAAATATTATAGAAGGAGAAAAGAAATGATGGAGAAATTATTAGAAGTCTTTAATGAATATAAATTTAAATACAATCTAGCAATAGATATTGGATACACAAAAGTTTTAGATTGGTTTATAGAAATAAAACAAGGAAACCACGCACAGTATAAGCAGTTATTTTGGCATCAAGATTGCGATTTAGATGTATGTATAGCAAAAGCATATTTATTTTTAACAGAATGGATATATGAAAATGATACTGAAGAATTTAATACAAATACAGAGCTTAGAATAACAGAAGATGAAGAAACAGAAGAAATGTCTGAATTAAGAATAGCAGGAATAACAGTAGAGGAAATGGAAAACAAAACGGAACTAAGAGAAGCTTTAAATGAAACTTTTTATGATATTTTAAACAAGACAAACGAAATAGTATTAGCAGTAAATAGAATAAATAAAGAAAGAGAGGAAAAATAAAATGGGAGAAGAAGAAATGATAAAATATATTTATGAAAAAGTGTGCAGGAAAAATGAGAATTTAGAAAGAGCAAATGATATAATACAAACTGAAAATAGAATGTTAAAACAGCAAAATGAAATGTTAATACAAATACTTAACAAAGAAAGTAAGTGATAAAGATGAGAATACCAAAAGTAATAGGAAAAAATAATAGACAATACATATATGTGCAAGAATATCCTAATTTCATATTATACAAAGATATGCTAACAGGAGCAAAAGAATGTTTTACATATCAAGAATTAGGATTAGTTAAGGATAAAGGAATAATGAAAGGTTTTAAATTAAATCCAGAGAAAGTAAAGAGGTAGGAAATACAAATGAATAGAGAAGAACAAATAAAGAAAGTAAATGATTTATATAATAGTATATGTTGTTTGCTAGTATATGACGAAAAAGATTTACTAAATGAGAATATAGATATATTTAAAAGTGAATTAGAAAAATTAAAATGTAGGAGGTACTGATGACAAAAGAATTTTTAGATGAATTAGAAAATAATAATAAAGAACTAGAAAGTTTAAGAAATAGATTTAAGAAAATAGAAAACAAAGAATGTAAAATCTTAAAAGATAGTGTGCAAGGCAGTAGTAGGAGCTATCCATATACGAAACATAGTATGCAAATAGAAGGAATTGAAGTACCTAAAAATAGAAATTTAAAATATAAATATAAAAAAATGATAAAGAACAAGGAATATAAATTAGAAAAATTAAAAATACAACTAGAGTACGAACTAAATTATGTGAAAGATGCAGAAATTAAGGATATTATAAGATATAAATACAACGATAATAAAACTTGGCTACAAATAATGTTTTTGATGGGATATAATTCAGAAAGTAAAGCAAAAATGAAATTAGAAAGATTTTTAAGAAAATAACTAAATGTGACGAATGTGACGACAAAACATGGTAAAATGTTAGTAAGTAATAAAGTAGTTGTTCAGAAATGGACAAGCCCAAAACTACAAAAAGTAAAGTATTGCTACAAAACAGTTGGAAAACCGAAAGAAGAGTAGATGTTAGTGTTAATGTCTGCTCTTTTTAGTTATAGGAGGAAAATTAGAATGGAAAATGAAAAAAATATGGATTTTGGACAAGCAATTCAAAAATTAAAAGCAGGAATGAAAGTACAAAGAAAAGGTTGGAACGGTAAAAATCAATACATAGAATTAGCAACAAACATAAGTTATAAAAATACAAAAGGAGAAATAATAAATGCAGAACACGAAGCAATAGGCAATAGAGCAATAGCATTTATAGGAACATCAGGAGTTCAATTAGGTTGGCTAGCAAGTCAAGCAGATATGCTAGCAGAAGACTGGAGAATAGTAGATTAGTTTTCAGCGATTACTAACTATGTAATATATAGTTAAAGAATTGTGAAATAAATTACCTATCTACCAAGAAGTAGAAAAGGTTTCTGGAAATGTACTGCCCAGAGGCAACTTAGCCTTTGCATACTAGTTGGCAATAGTGCAATTCCTGTATATGCTTTCTTAGTTTAACTGGTAAAATGGTAGTCTTGTAAACTACAGTAGTAAGTTCAAGTCTTACAGAAAGCACCAAATAAAAATTGGAGGAAATTTAAAATGAAAAGAAAATGGACTAAAGAAAGTGCAGAAAGATATATAAAAACAGCCAAAGAAAAAGGATTAAAATATTGGAGTGCAAAAGACTTCTTAAGAAATCATAGAACAATGCATTCTATAATTTAAGGAGTACAATTATGGAAAATATATATGAAACATATGCAAGAACAGTATGTGCAAACTGTAAAAACAAAAAAGAATGTCAAGAAGAGCTAAGAAAAAGAATAGATAATACTATAAAATGTAATAAGTATGAAAGAAAAATCAAAAACGAAGGCTACAAAAATCAAAAGCAGATAACTGCTAAAAGAAATAAAAGTTTAATGGAAATTTAAGGAGAAAATATGTATAAAAAAACTGGATGTGAAAATTATTTTAAAGCAAAGTTTTTTTCAGGAAACAAATGGGGAATACCCGAGATTGAAAAAGAAATTATTAAAAAGGAACAAATAAATAATTTAGAAGCGATACCATTTAATTATGCCAAGACAACAAAGGAATTGTCTGATAAATTAATACACTTCTTTATAGATGACTATCAATTTGAGAGACTGTGGAATAATCCAGATAAATATTTAAACATTTTAAATAAAGCTAAATATGTATTAACTCCAGATTTTAGCTTATATAGAGATATGGATATTGTAATACAAATGTATAATACTTATAAAAATAGATGGATAGGTGCATATTTGCAATCTGAAGGAATAAATGTAATTCCAACAATTAGCTGGAGTACGGAAGAAAGCTACAATTTTTGTTTTGAAGGAGTAGAAAAAGAAAGTGTGGTAGCTATTGCAACATATGGAATTTCAAAAGATGAAGAGGCAAAAAAACTATTCTACAAAGGATATGAAGAAATGAAAAGAAGAATAAATCCAAAACTTATTTTATGTTATGGAGAAAAAATAGTACCAGATGAATGTTTGAAATTAAAAACATTTGGAGAGAAGAAGTGGAGGAATTGAAAATGGGAGGAAGAGGAGCAAGTGGGACTAGAAGTAATGCTGGAGCAATAGGAACAAAAAAACCATTAGAAGTAGAAAATTTAGGACAGAAACATATGCAAGGAAGAACTACTTGGGAGAAAAATATATTTGAAGCTAACATAGTGCCAGATGAAAAAGGAGTTATAGATATTCAATATCCCAAAATGGACTTTGAACAAATAAGCAGAAACAAGGTAAAAGCAACTACAAAGTTAAAGGCAGGAATAATAGAAAATAAAAAAGGATATGAGGAACATAATATAAATTGGGACAAAGTAACAGAAGTAAGAGGAAAGACTTACGATATAAAAGACTTAATAAAAAAGAAAGGGTTTAGATGGAATAAAGAAAAAGGATCTTGGACGAAATAAGGTATAAAAATGAAACAAACAGTAAATTTAACAGGATAACAGAAAAAAGAATTAATAAAAAACAAGTAAGTAAAATATTAAGATTATTTAAGGAGAAAATACAATGTTAACAATTATACTAGGAATAATATTAAGTCCAATAGCATTAATATCAGCAATATGTAGTTTAGGAATAACTATTGGAATAATATATTGCGTAATAAAAGGAATTGCGAAAACAATAAAAGAAATTTACAAGAAAGAGAATGATGAGAATGGCAAATAAAGTAGGAAGACCTAAAGCATATAAAAGTGTAAAACAGATGCAAGAAAAGATAGATAAATATTTTAATGATTGTGAATCTAATAATGAACCATATACAGTAACAGGACTGTGTATAGCACTAGACATATGTAGGGATACATTATTAGAATATGCTAAAGATAAACAATTTTCCGACACTATAAAAAAAGCCAAATTAAGGGTTGAGAATTATCTAGAAAAGCATTTAATAACAGATAGTGCAACAACAGGAATAATATTTAATCTAAAAAATAATTTTGGCTGGTCTGATAAGCAACAGATAGAACATAGTGGAAAAATAAATAATCCATTTGAAGGAATGACAACAGAAGAATTAAGGCAGTTGATAGAAGATGATAAACAATAAAATTAAAGAAGAATTAAAAAGACAAGCACGACTAGAATTAGCTAGGCGTGATTTTTTTGAATATTGCAAACTTACTGCTAGTGATTTTTATAAAGAAGATAGAATGTTCTTAAAAAATATGTGCAATGAATTACAAGATTTCTATGAAAGCCAAAAGCCAGAAGACAAAATAATGGTAATAAATGTACCACCAAGACATGGAAAATCAAGAACAGCAGGAAAGTTAGTAGAATGGGTATTTGGAAATAATAGAAGCGAAAAAGTAATGACTGGTTCTTACAATGAAACTTTATCAGGAACATTTGCAAAATCGGTAAGAGATACAATAGCATCAGAGAAGACAGAAGGGGTAATTGTATATAATGACATATTTCCTAATACAAAAATAAAATACGGAGAAGCTAGTGCAAATAAATGGGCATTAGAAGGAAGTAATCAAGCAAACTATTTAGCAACATCCCCAACAGGAACTGCAACAGGATTTGGATGTACTCTAATGATAATAGATGATTTAATTAAAAATGTTCAAGAAGCGTATAACGAAACAGCATTGCAGAAACAAATTAATTGGTTTAACAATACGATGTTATCAAGAACAGAAACAGGATTCAAACTAATCATAATAATGACGAGATGGGCAAGTAATGATTTAGCAGGATATATATTAGAAAATTTTGATAATGTAAGACACATTAATTATCAAGCAGTCCAAAAGGATGGTTCAATGTTATGTGACAAGATACTAAACAAGGAAGATTACAATCTAAAAACTAAGAATATGAATAAAGATATTGTATATGCTAATTATCAACAAGAGCCAATAGACATAAAGAATAGATTATACAGTAGTTTTAAAACATATGATAAATTACCACCAGCACATTATATTATGAATTATACAGATACAGCAGACGAAGGAGAGGATTATCTATGTTCAATAGATTATCAAATGTATAATAATTCATATTACATATTAGATGTTATATATACACAAGAATCTATGGAAATAACAGAACCAGCAGTTGCGAAAATGCTTACTAAGGATAAAGTAGGGTATGCAAATGTTGAAAGTAACAATGGTGGTAGAGGTTTTTCAAGAAATGTAAAAGAAGAATTAAAGAAATTGAAGAATTATCATACTAAGATAAATCCTTTTCATCAAAGTGAAAATAAAGTTGCTAGAATATTAAGCAACTCAACAGCAGTTATGAATAATATTTATTTCCCAATTAACTGGGAAGATAGATGGCCAGAATTTGCAAAACATTTAAAACATTATTTAAGAAGTGGAAAAAATGAACATGATGATGCAGAAGATTGCTTAACAGGAGTATATGAGCATCCAAGACCAAATACAATTCAGTTTGGATATAACAGTATTATATGAGGAGAAAAAAGATGGGTATAGTAGAAAGAATACAATATCAGAAAGAATTTTTAAAAGAAGAAGAGCTAGATAAGAACATAGATATATTATGGGGGAAAGTATTACCAATATTTATGCATAGAAAATATTTATATGATAGATTTACTAGGAAGAATGACACAAATGATGTTGTTGTGGCATTAGAATATTATATAAGTATAATAGCAAGTGGATATTTTGGTGGAAAAGAACCTCAATACAAAGTGAAAAAAGTTAATGAAACACAAAAAAACATATTAAAAAAGATATTTAATAAAATATTTGGAGAAAAAAACAATCCAGATGAATTTCAAACTATCATTGATTATATTACAAAATATAATGACAATGGTAGTTTTTTCTATGATTGTGTGAAAGATTATGTAAATACTGGTGCTTGTTATGGTTTAGTATACGAAAACAACGACAATGAACAAGTATATGCACATACTTCTAGTTTAAATACAATAGCTATTTGGAATTATGAAGTACCAGCAAAGAAAATTGGATTATTAAGAGCTTGGTTTGAAAATACTGAATCAGGAGGAATAGAAACACATTTAGAAATAATAACAGAAAATTATAAAAAACAATATGTTGATGGAAAAGATAAAAAAGAAATAAAACAGAATGCTGAATATGAATTTAAAGAAGTCGAAAATAGCAAGAAAGAAATATATTGGAACGATTTACCTTGTTTTGCAGTAGAAAATCCTGATGGACTTGCATTTTTTGAAAATGTAATAACATTAATAAAAAAACACGAACAAATAATAAAAAATAATGCAAACATATTTCAATATAATGATAATGCGAAACTAAAAATAACAGGATATGAACCACAAAATAATAGTCTTATTGAAGCAGTGGACGAAGAGGGAGAAATAAAGTTGGATAACACAGGAGAACCAATAATGATTCCTAATCCTAAAAGGCAAAAAGAGGATGAAGTTATTTTGGGTGCAAAAGTATTTTATACACCAGATAAGTCTGGGGATATTGGCTGGGTAATAAAAGATATAAACGATACAGCCTCTGAAAATCACAAGAAAACTTGTTTAGATATGGCACTAATGATAAGTGGTGTACCAAATGTCACAGACCAAGGATTTACAAATGCAGATAATTCAAGTGCATTAGAGAAAAAGTTTTTTCCGTTAGAACAAGTATTGCAACAAGCAGACCACCTATTTAAGGCAGAATTGCTAAGAATGTGGAGAATGATTACAGATAGAATAAATATAAAGAAAAGCAAACAATATGATTTTAGGGATATAGAGGTAATACTTACAAGAAATTTACCAACAGATACAGAAAGTGTTGTTAACGCTTGGCTTAAGCTAAGAGGATTGTTATCAGACAAAACAGTAATAGACCATTTACCATATGACTTAGATAGTGAAGCTGAACTTACAGAAGTGGACAATCAAAACGAGGTTAATATGAAAAAAAATTTAGAAAACATACAAAATATGGAGCAAAAACCGATAGATTCACCATTTAAGAAAAATAAAACAAAAATGAACGAAGATTTTAATTATAATCAAAAAGAACAGACGGACATTATAAAGAAGTGAGGTGTTGCAAATGGATAACTGGCAATACCATAACGGAAAAATGAAAGAGCTTAAACAATTATATTTAAAAACAAGCAAACAAACACAAAATAGATTACAAGAAATAATAGATATTTTTAAATTTAGTTTTGATACTTTATATAATGTAACAGATAATAAAACTAAAAATAGAGTGAACACATACATAGAAGAATGGAAGGACAGAGGAATATTAACAGGATACTTTGGTATATTAGCTAAAAATATTTACAATAGAACGAGAGTAAAGAATAGTGAAATATTAGAATTACTTATATATAGTGCATATATAGAAGAACAAGCAAATATAAAAGAACAAGAATTAAATATAATGTATGATGATGTGAATTATTATTATCAAGAGGGACAACAAGAAGTAAATGATACATTGCCTAAGAAACAAAGAAAGTCACTAAATACTTTAAAATGGGCTTTCTTTTTAGATTTATTAGACCAGCCAAACGCAAAAGGTTATGTTTTTAAACAATATATAGAAACAATTATAAAATATAATGCAGACCAGATATACAGACAAATGACAATTGATTTACAGCAACAAAAACAACCTAATATGACAAATGATGTGTATCAAAATTTAATTAAGCGACAAAGTAATTCTAGACTTAATATAAAAGATGGAAAAGCAGTAAGTGGAGATATAGATTTAACTCTAATAGGTTTAAATAACTTAGCAAAAATAGAAGGAATAAAATATGTAGATAAAAATGCAGAGTGCTTATTTATTTCTGACTTATGTGAAAATGTAACACTTATGTGTTCTAATATGCATTTATATAAGTTTAAAGTAGATGACTGGAATAATTTCGATAGATGGTATGGAGAAAATGCTAAAGATTTAAAGATAGAAAGAATAAAAGTTAAAGGTCTAGTATTAGGTATTAATTTACCTCCAATTACACACCATTTTCATTGGTGTCACTCAACTATGATGTATTTAAAGCCTGAAAGTAAAAACAAAGATGCTATATTAAATGCAAAGTATAATATATTTAGCAATAAAACAGAAAAACAAATAGAAAAGGAATACAGTATAGACAAAGTAAGAATGAAAGGAATAGATAAAAAAGTATTTAGAAATATTCTTGCTAATATGGAGAAGGTATATGATGATTTTCCACAGGTAAAAGGACAAATAAAAGAAATACAATCAATAAAACATCCATATGGAGGATTAAATATAACGCCAGATTTGGAAGATGACAAATATATAATGCAGATAAATAGAAATAAATTTAATGATAAAAAAATAGCAATAAAAGAATACAATAAAGACTTAAAAGCAGGATTTCATCCAAAAGGAACAACATATAAAGATATGGGAATACATGAGTTAGGACATTGTGTTACGTATGAGATAATAAAAAATAAATATAGTACACCAAAACAAATTGCAAATGATTGGAATAATGATATAACAGCAAAAGAAATTATAGAAGAATCGTTTACTAATTTAGGAATAAGTGATAAATTAGCAAAGAGAACTTTAAGAAATAATATATCAACTTATGCAAGAAGAAAATATAGTGAAACAATAGGAGAAGCTTTTGCTGATTATTATGCTAATGGAAACAAAGCAACAATATTAAGTAAAGAAATAATAAAGGTTATGAAGGGGATGATATAAATGGTATTTAATCCTAGATGGTTAAAGTGGTTAGAAGAGGACGAAGAAGGCAATTTAACTATTTTAAAAGAAAATACACCAGTAGATATAAGAAAAGAATATGAACAATTACTAAAGGAAGAACAAGGCAGTATAAAGAAGAATAAGCTAAAGAAAACAATATTTTAACTAGTTATTAAAATTTTATAATTATAAATTAAGACACAAATATGTGTCTTTTTTTAATGCCGTTTTTCTTGTAGTTAGGCTTAATAAAATAAACAAAATAAAAATGTAACTATTGGGCTAGAAATAGAACAATCGGGACAAGGAGGAAAAGTCATGGAAGATGAAAAAAAAGATGTAACTGTTGGGGGAGAAAATCCAACTACTGGGACACAAACAGAAAATAATAAGCAAGAAGATAGCAAGGTTTTGAGTTTCGACGAATTACTTAATACACATAAAGAATATCAATCAGCTCACGATAAAAAAATTAGAGAGGCAGTAGAAACAGCTATAAGTAATTGGAAAGAAACTATGAACAATGAAAAAACAGAAGCTGAAAAACTTGCTAAAATGAACAAAGAGCAAAAGCTAGAATATCAAGCTCAAAAATCTGAAAAAGAAAAACTTGAAGCATTAGCCAGATTAAATGCTTATGAATTAAAAGAACAAGCATTAGGGATTGCAAGTGAAAAAGGTTTAGATGTATCTTTATTAAATTTCTTTGATTTTAGTACGGCTAAAGCTGATGAATTAAATGCAAAAATAGATGAAATATCTAATGCATTCAATAAAGCAGTAGAAAAAGCAGTAAACAACAGATTAAAGGAAGATACGCCTATTGCCAAAACAGGTATTGAAAAAATAAAAGAAAAAGATATATCTAGAGCAAGTTATTAATTTAAAAGGAGGAAAAAAATATGAAAAGTGAACAAATTACACAAGAAGCATTAAATATAATGTTACAAGATGGTGAAACAAAGGACAATTTAAAACAAGTTTTAAGTGGAGTATTAGAGAATGTGTCTGCAAGAGCAATATCAGAGCAAATCAAAGCAAAGAATGGTTCAGGAACTCCAGAAGGAGGAGTAATTGAATATAAAAGATTTGCAAATGCAGAGTTAAAAGACAAAGGAACAGCAAGAAAACAAGGAAAAGGAGACCCAGTAAATTCAAAACCAGTAAAAGTATATATAGATACTGATAAAGAAATTGTTGAAGAATTACAAGGTAAAGATGTCAAATTGTATGGTATTGATGGAATGGCAGAAAGAAGAAAATCAAATCATCAATCTGCTATAATTAGATATTTAGACAGAGAGTTTTTTGCAAAAGTATTAGAAGGAACTAAAGTAGAAGCTAAAGCTAATGTGCAAGACACAATAGATGATTTATTAGAAAGAGCTAGAACATTGCAAAATGATTTTATTGATGGAATAGAATCAGATTTATTAGTAATAGTTGTAGACAGTAAATATAGAAAAGGAATGAAAAAAATCTTAGACGAACTACCAAATGGAACAGACCCTAAAGAACAAGCAATAGGTATGTATGATTCTGTAAGAGTATATGAATCAAATAGAATGCCTAAAGGAGTTAGATGTGTAGTTATGATGGATGGAGCAATAGCACAACCTTACTATGTATCTGAATATTCTGCTGAGAAAGTTCCTTTTGACGATGCAGTTGCATTAGAAGACTTTTTATTCAAGGGAACTAAAGCATTAATGGAAGATACTATTTTTTATGTTGAAGATAATTCTGAAAACAAACTAGAAAGTTTAACAGTAAAATCTGAGGCAGGACAATCACAAGGAAATACAAAAATTACTGTTACTCCACAAAAAGGAGAAAGAAATAGTTACAAATACAAAGTGGCATCTAATCCAACTATGCCTACATACGACCAAGTTTGCACAAGTGGATATACAAACTGGAATGGTACAGATGAAATAACTGCAACAACAGGACAAAAAATATTAGTTGTAGAAGTGGATCCTGAAAATAAAGCTAAAAAAGGTGGACAAGCAACAGTAACATCAAAGGCTTAAAACAAAGATAGGAGGCAATAAAATGGCAGATACTGAAAACATAGACAAAATTATAGTTGACTTAGGAGCTAATTACAGAGAAGAGGATAAAGAGGCTTTAGAAGAGATATTAGTAGAAGTTACTTCTATTGCCTCTGATATTTCTAATAAGCAAAAAGAAGAAAAGTTATTTCCATATATAAAAAGAGCAGTAAAATCTGAATATTTGGCTAGAGGAACAGAAGGACTAACTTCTCGTACAGAAGGAAGTATGTCAAGTTCTTTTGAAAATATTATAGATACATTAAGAAATAATATTATTAAATCTGGACTAAGGAGGATTAAATAATGTTATTGAAAGATTTAACTAAAGTATATATTTCAGAATATGAAGAAGTAAAAAATCATAGTGAAAAAACAAAAAAATGGAAATATAAAGGAATAGCATATTTAAATTTACAGCAAGATGTAAATGAATTAGATAGGAAACCTACAGGAGAAGTAGATTACAGTATAGAAAATGCAAGAACTGATATGGGATATGATATAAGAAAAGGAAATGGAATATCATTAACAGATATATTAAAGCTTAAAGATTTTATACCAGATTATATAGTAACAGATTGTCCCCAAATAGGAAGAACTACTTTATATAAATTGGAGAAAAACAATGAAAATTGATTTAAAAATAGAAGGCATAGATAATTTAGATAAAAAGATAAATAATATATGTCAACAATTACCCAATATATCAAAGAACAAATTAGAAGAAGCATTAAAAAATATAACTAATTATGCTATAAGACTAAGAAGAGGAAATAAAACAGATGGAATATTAATAGAAATGATAAAAGCAGATACTAAGGAAATAAAAGGACGAATATATACCGACCAAGAAAAATTTCCATATAGTTGGTTTGAACATTTTGGGACTGGAAGATATGCTGAATTACCTCATATTGGTACATCTAAACATTTTATTGAAAGTGGCTATGAAGAATGGTATATACCAGTTAATAAAGTAGATAGAGCATTACATTATCCTATTATAAATATACAAGGACAAGACTTTTATTTAGCACATGGAGTAGAAGCTAATCCATTTTTACAAAAAGCAGAATTTGAAATGCGAGGAGATACTTTAGATACTGTTCAAGATGGAATATATACAATGCTGAGGGAGGTGTGCAAATGATAGAATTAACAACAAAACAATTTTCTGATTTAATTTCTGATAAATTAGAAGAACTAGAAGAGGAAACTAGCTTAGAAAATCCTACAACTGAAAGCAAATTTCCGTGTAGGACTATTAATACACCGCTAGAGAGAATATTAAAAACTAGAAATGCAATACCGATAGCAAAACAATTTCAAATTACAATTTCTTGTTGGAATAAGACACAAAGGGCAACTATGGAAATGGCAACTAAAACTGATGAGAAATTAAGAGAATATAATTTAATTAGGACTTCTACAAGTCCAATAACATTTGATAGAATAATACAAAAATATAGAATAATAACAACATATGAAGTTCGTTGGAATGGTCTAACGAACTCTTTTGAGGTTATAAGATAGGAGGAATTAGAATGGAACAAGAAACACCAAATGTATCAACTTTAACAAAAGTATATTATGCAACAGACAAACAAGGTTCTGACAAAAAACAAGTAATGTTTACAGAGGAGATACCACCATTAGAAGAAGCACCAGAACAAATAACAGTTCAAGTTTTAGATTTGGATTATGAATTAGCACAACCAGGTATTAGAAAAGCAGGTTCAATCGAATTGCCAGTATTATATACACATAAACAACATAAAGAATTAAGTGCATTAGATAAAAACAAAGATTATTATTGGTTTTTCGAATTACCACAAGCTACTGCACCTACTAGTGGGAAACCATTAGTAAGATACCTAAAAGGAAAAATGAGACTTACAATGGACACAATCTCTGTAGGAGAATTTTTAAAAGACAAATTGACTATATATAAAAATTCAGAAGTATCAGAAAATGAGGGATTTCCCACAGAATAGTCCTGTTGAAAGTGTCGCAACAAGACGAGTCAAAAAGACACTAAAGGGAGCAGATTAATGTTCCCTTCTAAATAATATTATGGAGGAATTAAAATGGTTTTAGAAACTAAAAACAAAAAAATAGAATTAATATTTACAACTAGAAAAATAGTAAATATATCAAATATCTTAAAATCTAAAAATTTTGAAGATTTATATTTTAAAGCAGTAAACGAAAATGATATAGATGCATTATCAAAAATAATTTATGTATTTGCAGAAGATGAAGTAGGATTAAAATCGTTTAAAAGCAGTGAAGAAGTATATGATTTTATAGACGAATATAAAGCAGAGCAAAAGAAAACATATCAAGAAATTTTTGAAGAATTGGCAGGTGCAATAAACGAAGAGGGTTTTTTCAAAACAAAAATGGACAAAAAACAATTACAAGAGAAATTATCAAATCCTTTATCAGGAGTGAATATGAACGAACTAATAAAGGGTTCAGCGGAGAAAGCAATGAGCAAAATAGCAGAAGAGGAAGTATTCAGAGGATACAAGGGCTAGAAGATATAATAAAAAAGATACAAAATGCCAAAACTCTAAGAGATACTATTCTTTGTTTAGAGCCTTTGGCATATTACTTTAATTTAACACCAAATGAATTTTGGAATGGAAGATATAAAGAAATATATTTATATTGTGAAATTAATATAATAAAAATGCAAGAAGACTTTAAACAAAAAATAATATTAAATGATGCTACAACAGACAAATTAATCCAAGCAGATAGTTTGAATAAAAATGCAAAAATTGTGCCATTAAGAAAAATGTTTGATAAAATATTTTCAAAAAAATAGAAGTTTCGACAAAGTTCGACATACTTTTAAGATTTAGAGTGCTATACTTCTTTTAAATAAAATAAAAGGAGGAATAAAAAAGATGGCAAATAATGAACAAACAGAAAAAAGTGGTTTATGCACTGCTGGATTAGTATTAGGAATAATAGGAGTATGTACTTCATTTGTTCCTATAATAAACAATTTATCATTTATTATGGGAGTATTAGCAGTTATTTTTGGGATTGTATCCATAAAAAAAGCAGGAAAAGGAAAAATGATTGCAACTATAGTATTAGGAGTGTTAGCTATAATGATAACATTAAATGCACAAAAAACTTTATCAGATTCACTAGATGATATAAGCAAAGATTTAGATACTGCTACAGGGAAAAATACTGAACAAGTTTTAGGAACAAGTGTAGATGTTGTTTTAGGTAATTTTGAAGTAACAAAAAAACAATATGGCATAAATGAAACAAAACTACCAGTAAAAGTTACAAATAAAACTACTGAAACAAAATCTTTCAGCATACAAATAGAAGCAGTAAGCCAAGATGGTACAAGAATAACAACAGATTATATTTATGCTAATAACTTAACAGCAGGACAAAGTCAAGAGTTTAAAGTTTTTGAATATGTTCAAAGTGAAATTTTAGAAAAGATGAAAAATGCAAAATTTAATATAGTTGAAGTTTCAATGCATTAAAGAACAAAGCACTTACAGAAATGTAGGTGTTTTTATTTTGCCTCAAAATCTAATGTATATTTCAAAAGAAAAAAGAATGGAGGTGGAAATATGACTATAGAAGAATTAGAAATAATAGTATCCGTAAAAATAGCAGAAGCAATAAAAGAATTTAAAAAAATTGTTCCAGCAATTAAACAGACTGTGCAGAAAGCACAGGAAAGTTTTGACAAAATGGATACGACAAAGATGAAGAATAACATAAATCAAGCAGTGCGATATGTAAAAAAGAAAATGCAAGATTTAAGTAAATCAAATGAAAGTAATCAGATAAAATTAAAAGTAAATAATAAAGAAGCACAAAAACAGATAAGTCAAACTCAAAAATCATTAGATAGTTTAAAAAAACAAACAACTATACGGAGATAATATGCACAATATATTGGATAGTGACAATAAGATATATACTCCAACAGAAGATAAAAATAATTTTAACCCTAATGATGTAAGTAGCTTAAAAATAAATAATATGCCACTAAAAGAATATAATAGATTATTAGAGGAAACAGTTACAAAAACAGAACAATTATCAATGGGAACATCTAATATACAAATTCCTAAAATAGAACAAAGTCAATTATCACAAATGTATCAAGATTGGGGCGCTGGGAAAATTGATTTAAGTGTAATAAAGCAATATAAAAATGAACAAGCAAGAGTAAAAAATGAAGTAGAGGCAACAGGAAACAATTATAGTAAGTGGACTAATATAGTTAGACAGTTTTATGCTTATCTTGATGTAATTAAAGCAAAAATGAATGCTATAAAAAAAGAAATAAATAATACAGCTACTAGTCAAAACAAATTGACTAGTTTTTTTAATGATTTTTGTTCTAAAGTTAAACAAGCAGTAAGTAACACAAAAGGAATATCAAAGAATTTAAAAGAACTCCCTAAGATAACAAATAAAATTAATTTTAACGGATTAAATAAAGGCATGAAGAAAGGCATAGGTCATGTATTTAGATATGCAGGAGCATTACTTTCCCTTGAAAGTATTTATGGATTATTAAGTAGTTCAGCAAATGCATGGTTAAGTAGTCAAAATGCAGGAGCACAACAACTAAATGCCAATATAGAATATATGAAGTATGCTATGGGAAGTGCATTAGCACCAGTAATTCAATTTGTCACAAATTTAGTATATCAATTAATGAAAGCAGCTCAGTCAGTAGTTTATGCTTTAACAGGGATTAATATTTTTGCAAATGCTAGTGCAAAAGCATATTCTAATATGGCAGGAAGTGCTAAAAAAGCAGCTAAAGAAACTAAGCAATTAGCAGGAGTACATGATGAAATAAACAATATTCAAGAGACCAACCCAGAAGGAGGAGGCTCAGGAGCAGGAAATATGACTCCTAATTTTGACTTGTCAAAAGTAGAAGGAATTACAAGTAATATAATTGATGCTATTAAAAATGGTAACTGGTATGAAGTAGGAGAAATATTAGGAAATAAGCTAAACGAAGCTATGAACAACATAGACTGGGGGAAAATTCAAAGCACAGCTAAAAATATAGGAACACAAATAGCTAAATTCTTAAATGGTTTTATAGCTACAACAAATTGGAGCGAAGTAGGAAATACATTTGCACAAGGATTAAATACAGTAATATATTTTGGATACAGTTTTGTAACAACATTTAATTGGACTAAATTTGGTACAGCGATTGGTGACAGTATAAATGGATTCTTTAAAAATGTTGATTGGAAAACAGCAGGTCAAACATTAAGTGATGGAATAAAAGGAGCAATAGAAACATTAAAGACAGCGATAAGTGAAACTGACTGGGTAGCAGTTGGCGAAAGTATAACAGAATTTATACTTAACATTGACTGGTATGGAATGTTAACAGGTTTAGGAGATGTACTATCAGAAGCTTTAATAGGAATATTTAAATTGGCGTGGGGGATATTTTCTGGAGGAGCTAACTCTGATATAAAATTGAGCTGGAATGGAATGTGGAAGTCTTTAAATCAAATCACAGATATTTCAATGGGTATACAAGATGATCTGATAAAAACAGGAATGATAAAACTATTAGAAACATTAGGACTTAGCCAAGATGAAGCAAATTATGTTTGGGACAATAAATGGAAAATTGCAGGAGATTTATTGAAAATAAAATGGGAAGAATTTAAAAGTACTGTAAAGGAAAAAATAAATCAAATTAAAGAGACAATATCTAATGTAATGGATACAATTAAAAATATATGGAACAATATTTGGAATACTATAAAAAATATTACAGCAAACATTTTGAATGGCATAACAGCAACAATAAGTAATGTAATAAATGGAATAAAGAACACAATTCAAAATGTATTAAATACAATAAGCTCTATTTGGAGTAATATATGGAATGGTATGAAAAATACGGTTACAAATATATTTAATGGCATTTGGAATACTATAAGAAACATAATTAATTCAATATTAGGTGGAATTGAAGGAATGGCTAATGGTATTGTAAGAGGTATAAACAAAGTAATAGATGTATTGAACAATTTACAAGTACATATTCCTGACTGGATACCACTTTTCGGAGGAAAAGATATAGGATTCCACATAAATCATATGGGAACAGTTTCATTACCAAGGTTAGCAAAAGGTGGAGTATTGTACGAAGAAAGAGCCTTTGTTGGTGGAGAATATAGTGGAGCTAGAAGTAATCCAGAAATTGTAACACCACAAAACATAATGAGAGAAACAATGGAAGATGTACTTTCTAATTATGGTGGAAATAATGATAGACCAATATATTTAACTGTAAATGTAGGCAATAAAAAATTAGGACAAATACTATTAGATGATTTAAAAGATAAAAAAAGAAGAATCGGAAGTGGAATAGAAGCTTTAGTAGGAGGATAAAATATGTTATGGAAAGTAGATGGAGTAGTACAAAAAACTCCAAGCACATATAAAGACAATATAGAAGATACAGATAACGATAGTTATACTAGTAAAGTAACAGGTGCATTAATAGATAACCCAATAGCAGTAGGAATGTTAAAATTAGAAATGAGTTGGGATTATCTGACGGAAGAGGAAGCAGAAAAATTACTACAACTAACTTATAGAAATCCTCTTATAATTACTGTAAAATGTCCAGCTGTTAAAGGTGGGATGTTAGAAAATGCTAAATTTAGAGTAAGTAAAAGAACAAGCGAAATGCATTTAACAGGAAATGATGAAGACACTTCCAAATCTAAATGGAAAGTGTCTTTTAATTTAATGCAAAAAGAATTGACAGAACAACAGAAACAAACTGTATTAAATGCAGGAGGTTAGAAATGTATAATACAAGTCAAAAATGGAAAGAAAATATATATAAAAATGCTCAAAATGTTTTAAATATATACATTGATGGAGTTTTAATAAATCCTGACTACATACTTGATTTTAAAGTAGGACAAACATTATTTGATGAAGAATTAAAATTAGGTAGTGTAAGTAGTAAATATATAGAATTTAAAATATATAAAGATAAAGTATACAAAGATATGAAAACTGTCAAAGTAGATTATGGAATACTAATAAACCATGGATTAACTGTTGCAGAAGTAAATAGAATGCTAGTAGGAACTTTAAATGGAATAAAAGTAAAAAGCTTATCAAAAAATAATAAAAGTTTTGAAATATTACCAATCGGAATATTTAATATAGACGATTTTGAAGATAATGATGACAATACATTAACAATAAAATGTATAGACAATATGTCTAAATTTGAGTTTAAATATGATGGAAGTAAATTAATATATCCAGCAACTTTATTAGATGTATTGAAAGACATATGCAAAAAAGCAGGAGTAGAATTGCGGTTCTACTTCTTTTCTTAATTCTGACAAGGAAATATCTGTGTATGATAATACAGTAACTGCAAGAGAATATTTAAGCTACATATCTGAAAGCGCGGGAGGTTTTGCTTTTATAGGCAGAGATGGAAAGTTGTATATAAGAAAAATATACCAAGATGAACAAACTATTCCATTAGAATTATTTGCTAGTTATAAATGGGGAGAACAATATAAAATTACAAAAGTAAATTATGAAAATGGGATAGAAAGTTTTAAATTCGGAAATGAAACAGGCAATACTTTATGGATAAATCAAGAAAATATGTATATTGTAGACGAACAACAAGTAAAAGCTATATATGACAATTTAAAAGATTTGACTGCCAATAGTTTTGAAGGAAAAACGATAATAGACCCAGCTCTAGATGTTGGAGATAAAATAATTGTTGATGGAAAAACTATTGTGTACCAAGGAGAATTAGATTTTCAGGGAAGATTTATAGCAGAAATTACAAGTAAAATAGAAATAAAGCAAAAACAAGAAACAACAGTTAAAGAACCATCTCAGAAGGTAATTAATCGAAGAGTACAAAGCAGAATTGATGAGGCAGAAGGAAAGATAACACAATTAGTAGAAGAACAAACAGACTTTAGTAATAAATTAACAGAACATTCTCAAGACATAGATAGCATAACAGATGAAGTAAAAAAGATATATGAATTTGATAAAAGTGTAACAGGTATAAATGAATTAATGCTAGAAGATGCATTACCAACCAATATATTAAAATTTGAGGCAAAAGCAAAGACTGTTAAAGGAATTTATCCAAGCAAGAAACTGTTTCCTAGTATAAAGTTATTTCCAAAAAAGGGTGGAACAACAATTACAGTAGTGGTAGGAAGAACAAGTAGATTTGTATCTCCAAAGCCAATACTTCCAAGTAAAAAATTATTTCCAAGCAAAAAACTCTTTCCTAGAAGCAATGGATATTATAAGCAAGAGTATGAATTTCATATTTCAAAACCATTAAGAAATTTTAATGATGTAAATGATAAATTTGTAATTGAAATTGATGAAGAAAAAGGCACATGTATAGCTAAAGTTTTAAGATATATAAAATATGAAAATGGAATTACAACAATATATGATGAACCAAAGGAAGAAATAATAAAAGAAACAAATATAATGCTATATAAAGGAACTAACTATGTATACATTAAAGAATTTAAAGATTGGGAAATGAAAGCTACATATATCTTCAACAACGAATTAAACAAAGAATATGCACCTAGAGTAGAGACAAATTCTAAACTAAAACGATTATCTGATGAAATAAGCTTAGAAGTAAGCAAAAAGGTAAATCAAGATGAAGTAATAGCAAGCATAAATTTAAGTCCTGAACAAATCAAGATTTTAGCTAAAAACTTGCAATTAGAAGGTTTTACTAGTATTAACGGAAACTTTACAATAGATGAAAAAGGAAACATGACTTGTAACGATGCAAAAATAAACGGAGCAGTAATTGCAAATGGAGAAAAATTTTCAATAGATGAAGAAGGAAATATGACTTGTAAGAGTGCTACGATGGAAAATATAAAATGTAGTGATTCTATAATGAATAATATAACTTGTGAAAACTTTACAATAAAAAATTCTACAATCCAAGAGGGATTTATAGAACTTAAATCAACAGGAGGGAATAGCAGTTTTTCAGTAACGGATACATCAACTGATAGATTAAATTCAGAATTAAGTGCTAGTTTATTAAACTTTAATAGTAATTTAGATAGAAATGTAGCACAAATTGGAGTAGATATGGCTAGTGGTAATGGCTTTGTATCTGTTGAAGGAAATGTTTATGCGAACAATATTGCCTCTGATGAGAGATTAAAAGAAAATATATTAGATGCTGATATAAATGCAGTAGAAACATTAAAGAAAATTGAAATTAAAAGCTTTGATTGGAAAGAGAGTAAAGAACATATAGATGTTGGAATTATTGCACAACAAGTAGAAAAAATAAACAATAATTTTGTATTAAAAAAACCAATAATAAATAAAAAAAATGAAGTAATAGACAATAAATATTATATAAACGAATTGCCCATTATAGCGACACTAATAAAAGCAATTCAAGAATTATCAGAACAAAGCAAAGAACAAGAATTAATAATAAAAGAATTACAAGGAGGGAATAAAAATGGCAGTAGAGTTGAAAAGAATAGGGTGGAAAGATGAACCTAGTGAAGATACTCCTATTGACAGTGGAAATCTAAAGCAAATGGAAAACAACACACAAGAAGCTATTACAGAAGTAGAAAAGAAACCAATATTAAAAGCAAGAATTAATAGACAGAAATTGCAAACTAGTGGTAGCTACGGAAAAGCAACAATATCGCTTGGGACAGTTGATATTAACAATGACAATGAAAAGGAATATTTAGCATTAAACAATAACGCAATAACAATTTCTGGCGAGGCAAAATTAGTAAAAGTTGACGTTTTTACTGGAGGAATAGGATTCTTCGGCAATGCTGGAGATAAGGCTGTAATGCTCCAAAAAAATGGAAAGACAGTTGAAGCAAGCTATCAATCAAACGACACTGGCTATAATACAGTATGTATAAGTACATATTTATCAGCAAACAATGGAGATAAGATAAGTATTGTGTTAGAAAGTCAAAATGCAGGGGAAACTGAAATATTAGAAGGATATTTACAGGTAATGATTCTTAAGTAGGAGGTAAAAAATGAGCGAAACAAAAAACTTAAAACTATTTAAACATGATGAACCTCTAGAGACAAACGAAAATAAATTTGATATAGACTTAGCATTAAATCAAAACTGGGACAAGATAGATAAATTTGCTGATACAGTTGATGATAAAGTAACAAATCTCCAAGAACAAAACACTAAATTAGAAGCCCAAATAAAAAAAGACAGAGAAAACATGATAAATTTGGAGGTAGAAGGACAAAGCATACATGTAGAAGACAGTAGTGATTTAGAAGGAAAACTAGAAGTTTTGGGGAATGTGGAGCAAGATGTAAGAGAAGGATATAACATATTAGAAAACATATTAACAGATAGGACTGTAAATGGAATAACTGTAAAAATAAATAAGGACAAATCTATAACATTAAATGGAACAGCAACATCAAATACGTCACTAGACATTACGGGGAATTTTGCAATTACTGAACAATCTATTTTTAGCGGAATGTGTGATGGATATGGATATAACAAAATGCTTATACAAATACAAGGGAGCGATTATAATGTTAATATTCCAAATTCTACCCCACAAGTTTTACAGCCGAAAGACAATGTAAAGGTTAGAATATATATTTATGCAGGAACAAATATAACAAATGCAATGATAAAGCCACAAATAAATAAAGGAACTGTGGCAAAATCATACGAACAATACGGAGTAAGTCCAAGTCCAGAATATCCATCTGAAATAAGAGCAGTAGGAGATAACATTAATTTATTAGAAAATACTGCTAAAACATTAACAACAAACGGAATAACATTCACAGTAAATACAGATGGGACAGTAACAGCAAATGGAACTGCAACTAGTTTAGCACAAATATCTTTAGTAGCAAATGTAAAATTACCAGCAGGGACATATACAATAAAAGACGGAAAAGCTTATGTTGAAAGTACAGAATTTAATGACTGGTTTGATGGACTTAATAATCCATCTACATTAACTTTTAATACAGAGGTTTTATTAAAAAATGTATATATACAAGTAAAACAAGGGGAAACAGTTAATAATAAAATATTTTCCCCTAAACTAGAAAAAGGTACAGAAGCAACAAGTTATTCTAAATTCGGACAAGGTAGTGTAGGGATAAAGAAACAAACACAAAACATATTAAGTTTAACAGAATTACCAGCAACTATAGACGGAATAACAGTAAATAAAAACAGTGGAAAAATAGTATTAAATGGAACTACAACAAAGCAAAATGATAAATATAAAATAGGAACATTTAATACTAGAGAAAACAGGAATTATATACTTTCTATAACAAACAAAGTAAATGGATTAGGATTTAATGCTAATTTTAATACAATAGGCTTAACAGCAGACTTTAACATAACAAAAACTGGATCCAAATTAACGGGGAAATCTATGACAACAAATGCTGGAAAAGTAGAATTATATATGGCATTCAATAAAGACATTACATTTAATAATTTAGAAATAGGAGTTATGGTAGAAGAAGATAAAGAAACGGGGGGATTCGTAGAACACCAAGAAGAAACTAAAATATTACCAATCCAACAACCAATGCTAGAAGGAGACTACTTTATTAAAGAAGCAGATGGTTGGAAAGAAGTGCATGGGTGGGGAGAAGTTAAATTAACAGGTACAGAAAATTGGACAGCTAGTACTTTGATTGTAGCAGGATATTTTGGAACATATCTAAAAATACAAGATGTACCAAAAAACACTGAATTATACTGTAATTATTTTAAAAAAAGGCAAGCTGAAGATTGGCACAAATTAGTTGCTCAAAATTTTATATATGCTGAAAATGGTTCCATAGGTATTAGAATAAATAACAAATTTTGCGAAAATTTAGAATTATTTAAAAACTGGCTAAAAAGTAAAAATAATTTAGGAAATCCAGTATATGTAGATTATAAAAGAGAAATTCCAACAAAAATACCTTGCACCCCAGAACAAGCAGAAGTCTTAGACCAATTAGACAATTTCCCAACCTACAAACCAGTAACAAATATAACAACAGATAGCATAGCAAAATTAAAGCTAAAATACATAGCAGATACAAAAACATATATAGATAATAAAACAAGTAATTTAGAGCAACAAGTAAATGTAATTAACCAATTGTTAAGCACAACAAAGACAAGCTCTGTATTATTAGATAATTTACAAACAGATATAGAAAGAGAGGTGTTATAAATGCAAATATCAAAATTATTAGAGAATTTAATAAACAAAAAATTCTACAAAAATAAAGAAGAAGCAAATGCTAAATTAGCAGTATTTTATGCAGTTAACCAAATAAACGATGAAGAATATACAGCTTTAACTTTAAAAGTAGAAGAAGTATACACAATTCCTGATTTAGAAGTGGAGGAAATAGCAGATGGAAAACAATAAGATAATAGAAAGATTAGTTGCAGTAGAAGAAAGAGCTAAGTCTAACACAAAAAGATTGAATGAAATAGAGACAAGAATAGAAAAAAACGAAGAAGTGTTAAGCAATATAGATAAGTCTCTTTCTGTTACTGTAGAACAAATTAAAAATATTGCAGAAGATTTAAAAACAACAAGCTTAAATTTTAAAGAAGCGATAATGAGAAGCAATACTGCAAATAGTAAAGAAACAGAAATATTAAAAGAAAAATACAACGAATTAGAAAAGAAATACGAAAAATTAGATGTAAAACTGCAACAAGAAACAGTAATAAAAGACGCTAATAATTGGAGAAATTCTAAAAGTAAAGTATTTTCTTGGATTCTAACAGGAGCCTTAGCACTTATTGCTGGTGCTTTAGGATTATCAAAATTTTTAAATTAAGGAGTGAATGAAATGGATATAACAGTTTTATTAAACTATGTAAATATTGTAGTTTTAGGAATTTGCTTATGCGTAGGATTTGTAATAAAAAATAGTTTGGATTTTATACCAAATAAATACATACCTTTAATAATGCTAATTTTAGGAACTATAACAAATATTCTAATAAATATAAATGGAATTAATGCAGAAGTAATTTTAGGCGGAATGATTAGTGGTCTTGCTAGTACAGGGCTATACGAAATGTTTAGAAATTTAATTAATAAGGAGAAATAAAGGAATGAAAATATTATTAATTAGTGGCCATGGTGCAGGAGATAATGGAGCTTGTGCAAATGGATATAAAGAAGCAGACTTAACTAGAGAAGTGGTAAATATGCTAAAAGAAAAACTTAAAAGATATGCAGATATAGATGTGTATAATCAAACTAGGGACGCTTTTAAAGATGTTAATAATGGAAATATACAAGTTAACTTTGCTAACTATAATTATGTGCTAGAAATCCATTTTAATAGCTTTAACGGCAGTGCAAAAGGAGCAGAGATATACACAACAAGAATAGAAAATGCAAAAACAGTAGAAGAAAAAATAATGAATAAATTATCACAATTCTTCACAGTTAGAGGAGTAAAAGAAAAGAATTTTAATGTAATCTATTCTGCTAAGAAAAAAGGTGTAAGTTCTGCTTTACTGGAAGTATGTTTTATAGATAATGCAGAAGATATACAAACATACCAAAACAATAAAGATGCAATTTGCCAAGCGATAGCAGATGGAGTAGCAGAAGGCTTTGGATTAAAAGAAGGAAGTTGTAACTCTAATGAAGTTGGAAATACAAATAATAATAATTGGGAGGAATTTAATATGCCAAAAACATGGAAAAATGGAACAAAACCAGAAATAGTATATGGAGATGTTAATTGTACAAAAAAAATAGGAACAATATATCCACAAGAATATGCAGAATGTTTTGGGATAATGCAAGGCAAATACATAGTAGCATATTATATTACGGATTCAGAAGGAAAAGTTTTAAACAGAAAAGTAGGATTTGTTAAATATAATGGTGGATTATAAATTCTAATAGGAGTTTTTAATTTTTAATTTTAAAAAAATATTGACAATATTTAGCAATTATGATATAAAAAATATAACTTATTTAGTTTAACTATAACATGAGATGTATTAAAATTATTTTATAATTTTAAATAAATATTAGTTTTCTAATATTTAAAAACAAGCTTAACTATAATACAAGGTGTAAAAAAGATATAAATATAAGACAGTAGATTATTAGTTGCTACTGTCTTTATATTTTTCTATAATTGGCTTGTAGTATTTTTCTTCTGCGTCTAGTCTAACTTTTTTAGCTTCTTCCAATGTTTCGAAAGCACCTAAGTTAATTTTTTGTCTTTGTAAACATATAGAAACTCTATATTTTTTTAATTTTTTATCCCAATAAACACCATTAATGCCAGTTTTGTTGTTTTTTCTTAAATTAGCAGAAGAGATTAAAGCTAAAGAAGTTCCTTCTATTAAAAAGTTATTTTTTCTATAATTATTTCTTGCTTCTACAAATGTTTTGCTTTTTAACCTTTTGGATGCAGACTCTCTATTTAAGCAACCACAGGATTTTGTATGTCCTGTTTTTAGATAAGTTGTAGTAGCAAATACAATGTTACCACAATCACATTTACATTTCCATTGTATTTGCCCACTAGAATTTCTTTCTGCTAAACCTAATACGGTTAATCTATTAAATTTTTTACCTGTTAAATCTTTAAAAGTTCCCATAATTAATCTTCCCAAATATCATAAGTTACAGTGTCATTTTCTTCATTGTATTTTTCTTCGTATAAAACAGATTCATGTTCATCATTTTCATCCCCATAAATATGTTTTACTTTTAAATCTCCAGAATAAGCAACTGTTTCGTCTATTTGCCCATAATATGTTGTTTCACTTTCCATTCTATTTCTAACATCCTCACAATAACTATTAAATTCTTCTTGTGTTAAATTTTCTTCTACTTTTCTCATTTTAAATTCCTCCTTTTATAATAAATTATTTACATTTTATCTTCTTATAAATTCAAAAACTTGTTTTGTTGTTCTATCATATAATTCTGTATTTTCATTTTCGTTTACAAATTTTAAAGCTTGTTGCATATCTTCAAATTCTTTTACAACTTCTTTAGTTTCTATATCTCTTGCTATCCATTCTAAATTTTTTATTCCATTTTCTACTGTATAATAAATTGTTTTTACCATAATAATCATTTCCTTTCTCTCTTAACTTAAATATATTATACTATACTATGCATAGTATGTCAATACTTTTTTTAATTTTCTTTTAAATATTTTTTTGCATTCTCTGTAACCCAACTAGCAATACTTTTTCCTTCACTTTTTATTTTTTTTCTTAATGCTGTTCCAAGATCTTTGTCTATATTAGCTCGTATTTGGTCATATTTTTTTAATTGCCATTCTCTTTCTTTTTCATAATTTCTTGCCATCAAAAATACCTCCCTTGATTTTTTTTATTATATATTATATAATTATTTATACAAGAGAGGAAGTAACCTCTCTCGTGCTAATCTTTATTAATAGAGTTAGCAATTTGGATTATAGGGCGTTTGCTTAAATACTTATCTATTAGTTTGGCTGCTAATCTAGTATTTAGCAATGCTCTTTTTATTTTATTAATCATTTATTTTCCTCCTTTCTCTCTTAACTTAAATATATTGTACTATACTATGCATAGTATGTCAATACTTTTTTCAAAAAAAAGTTAAAAATATTTTAAAATTATGAAAAAAGGCTTAAAATTAAGGGATGTAAGTATATTAGAATAAAATAAAAACGGCTTAAAATAGGTTTTGAAGAGTCAATTTTTTTAGCTTTTTAGCAAAAAAGTATAATAGAGAAAAAAGTGTATAAAATAATAAAAAAACTTAATAAAATATTGACAATTAAAAAAAATAAGTATATATAATAATAAAGAAGTACAAAATATATATTTGAAATTATATATTTTTTGTGATATAATAATGTATAAATAAAAAAGGAGGGGGTACTATGAAAACAAATACTAGTGAAATTCAAAAAAATGCTAAGAGATTAGTTTTACTTGCAAAAGAAAAAGGTCTTATAAAATCTCATACTATTGCTTTCAAGGAGTTCCCTGTTGAAAAAGAAATCCACAAAGGAAAATCAGAGAATTATAGTTAAAATAAGCAAAAGGAGATGTAGTAAGAATGCAGTACCAAATGGGAGATATAGTTTTTGCATCAGAAGCAATAAAAAGAGAAGAAAACAATACAGTGAAAAGTCATTTATTTGTAATAATAGATGATGATGGAAATGTAGTACCAGCAGATTATTTTGGATTTGTGGTATCTTCTAATTTAAGCAAAAGCAAAGAAAATTCTATATTTAAATATAATGAAGAAATAAAAAAAGACAGTAGCAATAATTTAATGGTAGATAGTATTGTGAAATGCGACCAATTAATGCAAATACCAAGTGATAATATAAATAAAAAAATAGGAGAAGTAGAGGAAGAAGATTTAGTAAGATTTTTAAATGCTTTCGAAAATTATTTAAAAGAGAACTAGCAATAGTTCTTTTTCTTTTCGACAAATTTCTTGCGACAAAGTCAACATAAAATGTTATACTATTTAAAAGGAGATGATAGTATGCAAGAAATGTATAAAAAATCCCTGCAAATGATAAAACTAATGAAAATAAAGAATGAAAAAGAATATAGAAAACTAACGAATTATTATTTAATTTTATCTGGAGAAAGTTTAAAAGCAATGTCACAAACAAGGAGTTTTAGAAAAATAATAAAACTAGCAAAAAAAGTATAACAGTAACCACCTTTGCAAACAATAAGCAGAGGTGGTTTTATGATAGTAAAATTAAAAATAAAAGAAGCAAGAGAAAAATCTGGGTTAAGTTTAAATTACTTAGCAGAAGAAACAGGAATAGACAGAAGAAGGCTACAAGACTTAGAGAATAACAAAATAGAAACAGACAAGATATTATTTATAGAAATGCTAGTAATAGCAGATACATTAAAGGAAAAAATTACAGATTTGTACGAAACAGGAGAAATCGAAATAATTAAAAAAATACCCTAAAATTGTACAACTCTTGTCGAAAAATGTCGTTTTGTAAAATGTAAAGGCACTTTCGTATAATTTTTTCTCATTTTTATAAAATTTATTATAAAATACAAAACAGAAGAGCTCTTTAGATTAATAAAAGGAGAAATTTATATGAAAGATGCAGTAGTAGAAGAAATAGTAAAAGAATTAAATTGGAAAGAAAGAATTGTAGTAAGGATATTTAGAAAGACTTTTATTAAAGTAGTGAATGTTGCTAGAATAAAAATTATAAATAAAATGCTATAGAAATATAATTGTATCGTAGATTACCCAAAATTTACCCAAATTAGAAAAACGACAAGTAAAACTATTGAAAATAGCATAATACAAAAGATATGAGTAATCCACCATCGGTACCAATGACGTATCTGTTCGAACTAATAGAACAGAATTGATACAAAATCAATCAGAAAATAAAATCTGGTTGATTTTTTTGTTGTCTATAAACAATATTAAAATCATCCAATCGAAAGGATGGTGCAAGTAAATGAAGATAATTAAGCAAGAACTACAATTTGAAGAAAGTCTAAAGCAAAGACTAGAATTTATATGTGAATTTTCTAAAGTTACTCCTACTTTTATTAATGGTAGTATTAGAAAAATTGAAAAAACTAATCTCACATATATTGAACCACATAGAGTAATAATTAAAAATATTGCATTCTTAGTTTTTAATTATTCAAATGATGTATATATTTCAAATTTAACTAAAAAGATTAAATTATCAGAATTAGAAGAATATATAAAAAACATATAAATACCAGTATTTGACATTTTTACAAATTATGATATAATAATCAAAGTAAACCAATTATGTTTATGGAGATGATTATATGATTTTGAAAAAATTGCATTTTAAAATAGAAATTTTACAGAGATGTCATTAGTATTAGTTTGTACTTTTGATGTCTTTTTTGTTAGATTGGAGGTTTTAAATTGAACGAAGAAAAGAAAAAATGTGGTTTATATATGAGAGTTTCAACCGAAGACCAAGTTCGTGAAGGTTTTAGTTTGCCAGAGCAAAAAGAACGATTAGAGTCTTTTTGTAAATTTAAAGGTTATGAGATAATAGATTATTACGAAGATGCTGGAATAAGTGCTAAAACAGGTAATTATAGACCAGAGTTTGAAAGATTAAAAAATGATATAAAAGCTAAAAAGGTAAATACAATAGTCGCATTAAAACTGGATAGAATAACTAGAAGTATTTATGATTGGGAAAATTTAATGACATTTTTAGATGAGAATAATGCGTATTTAGATTGTGTAAATGATGAAATAAATACGACAAGTGCAAATGGTAAAATGATTTCAAGGCTTCTAATGAGTGTAAGTCAAAATGAAATCGAAAGAACAAGTGAAAGAACCAAAGTAGGTTTAGCAGGTGCAATTAAATGTGGTCATATTCCTCACGTTGCTCCATTAGGTTATAAACATGAAGATAAAAAATTAGTAATAGATTATTCAACTAAAGATATTATAGTTAGAATATTTGATTTATATTACAATGGATATTCTTATCAGAAAATAAGCAATGTATTCAATGAAGAAAAAGTTTTAGGAAAAGATAATTGGAGAGATTCTACAATACAGACTATTCTAGAAAATGAAATATATAAAGGGGATTTTGTTCACGGTAAAAGAACTAAACACCCTACCTATTATGAAGATGTAGTCGAGCCTATTGTTTCTAAAGAAATGTGGGAAGATTGCCAAGTGCAGAAAAAGAAAAATTCAAGAAGTTATCAAAGAACATTGATATATTTATATTTGCAAAAATTGAAATGTCCTAAATGTGGCAGAATATTAGGTGGAAAAGCTACTACAAAGAAAAATGGTAAAGTTTATTATTACTATTATTGCAATGATTGTAGAATCCAATTTAAAGAAAATATAATAACAGAATATTTCAACCAGTTCATTAGTGAATTAGTAGAATACGACTCTGTTGTAAATCAATTCTTCTTGCCTATGATAAAGCAAAAGTTTGATGAACCTAGAGAACAATTAGAAAAAGAGATAAATAATCAGAAAAATAAACTAGAGAGAATTAAAAAAGCCTATGTTAATGGAGTTTTTGAATTACAAGAATATAACGAAGAAAGAAAAATTGTAGAAAGAGCAATTAGTGAACTTGAAAATAAATTAGACTCTACAGACTGTGCTGAAGAATTAAGATTCACACCAAAAGATATTCTACTTAAAAGAGATATTGATTTTATAAACAAAATAAAGCTGGATAAAGAATATCAAGAAAGAACTAAAACTTGGAAAGATTATACTAGACAAGAACAAGCAGAATTAATAATGAAATATGTTGATGATATTGAGCTTACTTTAGTTGGTAATGAAGTAGTTGTCAATCAAATTAACTTTAGAGAGTCAATTTGTAAACCTTGCCAAGAACTATTTGATAAAGGATATATTGATACTATAAAACTAGCCATATTTGGTAATGTACTTGGTAATATTAGATTTAGCAATTATTTACCTGAAGAAGACGTCGGCGAAATCATTATGAGATTAAGACAATATTATGACGTTGGATATAGTGAAGCAACATACTATGTAGATAAACAAGTATTCTATTTTAATTTTAAAGAAGATAATTCTGCTATCGTCAGAGTATTTCCTTTAAAAGACTACTACAAATTAGATCCAGAAAATAAAATGAAAACTTATGAATTTGGAATAATATATATTCGTGAAGAAGATAAATTCCAAATGCAAGAAATTGACGCTTCATTTGATTATATACCAGATGAAAGTAACAATAGTGTAATTTATACTAAAGATACTACACCTATTTCAATAGGTGTTAAGCCAGTAAAATTCTGCGAAGATGATACAGAATAATTGTTGCAACTATTACTTATAAATTTTCTTTGTTGCAACAATCAAATTAACGTGGCACGTTTTGTTTTTGCAATTAGCAAAAATGAAAGTGGCGATAGTTAATTTGGATAAAATTTATCTTTGAAAAAGTAAATTTTATTGCCTTGCAGAGCCCCCCGAGTTTTGATAGTATGTCAAAACTCATAGGGGGTTAGGACTTATGACAGAGCCAAAGTCCTGTGAAAAATACTTCGTATTTTTATAGAGCCTTCGGCTTAAAAAGAATCTTCAAGGGGGTGCTTTTGATGGAACAAGAACTAGCATATTCATTTCACTTAGGTAGTGATAAAAACAAAAGCAAATTAGCCAAAAGAGTATCAAAAGATAATGTATCTGGTACTACTTCTCTATCAAATAATGCGATTCAAAATGCAAACGATTTATCTAGAATTAATAAGCATAATTTAAGAGATTATGATAATGAAAAAGAATTGATTAGAGTTATTTATGGTACAGAAAATATTGTAAATGATGTGCAAGAACTATATTTAAGAGAATTTGAAAAATCTCGTATTGAATATAACAATAAACAAACTAGAGATGATAGGAAAATAAATAATTATTTTACAAAAGTATGCGATTCACAAAATGATATAGCTTGTGAAATTATAATAGAACTTGGAGATATGGATTTTTGGAATGATAAAGACCAAGAATATAGATTAAAAATGATTGATGTATATAATGAACAAATAAAGGACTTAACCAAAATTGTGCCAACTTTTAAAATAGCAAATGCTACAATACATTTTGATGAAACATCTCCTCATTTACACATTGTTGGAGTACCGATTATTGAGAATTGCAAAAGAGGAATGAAAAAACAAGTTGGAAAATCACAAGTATTTACTAAAAACTCATTAACTGAAATACAAGATAAAATGAGAAATGCTTGTATTAAGTCCTATAACAAGTTTTATGAAGTTGATACAAAATTAAAAGAAAAACAAAAAGGCAGAAATCAAGATATAAATGTTAAGGATATGGAAGATTATAGAAAAATAAAGAAACAACTAGAACAGAAAGAACAAAAACTTGCAAAAGCTAATAATCAAACAAAACAACTTGATAATTATAGTAAAGATGTTAATGCAATATTAGATAATTTAAAACCTACTAAGCTAAACAAAAATAATATGATTATTTCAAACGAGGATGTCCAGAAACTTAAAAATTATACTAAAGACGTAAAAGATATTACTAAAACTGTTAGAAGTGTAAATGACTTAAATATAGCAATTAAGGATTTTGAGCATAATTCTTTTGAGATAGCACAAGAAAATCGTTCTCTTAAATATCAGTTAGAGTTAAAAGATGATGAAATTAGTAATCTAAAAAATAAATTATCAACTAAAGATAAAATTATAAACAAATTACAGGCTGAAAAGGAAAAAATAAAACAAGAGCTGAAAAAATTTAAAGACTTTTGGCATAATATTATGAGCCATTTCCACAAGCGAATATGCTATGATAAAAATGAAAATTATAAAATAGTTAGTGATGATTTATATAAAAACGGAATATTTGATGACAACGATAATGAAATAGCCAATAATATTTATAGAAAAGTAACTATGCCAAATGAAAACAAAACTGAGAAAAATAGAAAGAAAAATAATACAAGATTTTAATATGGAGGTAATTAGAATATGGAAAACGAAAAAGTTGAATATTTAATAAATATGATAAATGATATGGATATAAAAGATAAATTAAGACTAGCAATATGTATGAGCCAAAGTAAATGGTCAGGTCTTATATACAACACTAGAGAAAACTATGAAAAATTTGATAAAATGTTAAAGGATATTGACGAAGAATATAGAACTACTTTAATAAACTTTGCAAAATATAAACTTGTAATGTTTGCAATGGCTAAACTTATGGAGATGGAAACAACATCACAAAATAAAGTTGCATTGTATTTGTTCAATAATTTGAAAATTTAGCATTTTATTGTTCTGTTACTGTTTACAATAAAAATTAGAAATGTTATAATTATTATGAGGTGAAAAAAATGAGTAAAAGTATCGAAGGAACACAACCATTAGATGCAAATATTGAAAAGAAAAATTTAGAAGGAACATATATAGATAAAAGCGAATCAAGTGAAACTAAGATTGATAGTTGGGATTTGACAGAACAAACAAGGAAGAGAGATCAAGAAAGAAAAGCACGAGAAACACTAGATATGCGATTTGGTGGATTAGGCGGATTCAGTTTTTCAAAAGCTTTTGCAGAACCTCTGCCAAAACCAAGATTTACTGCAATAGATATTGGAAAGGCAACTATAAATACACCTACTCAAGATAAGAAAGAAGCTCGAAGAGTAGAGGATGAATTAGAAGCCCTAAGAGAATCATCATTAGATGAATTAGATAAATAAAACAAAGGAGAATATAAATATGGTAGCTGAAAATTATGCTTGTGCATATAGAGAAGTAGTAGAAATACTAAAATATACAAATCAAGATGATGTAAATAAAATCCCAAGTGAAAAATTATTATTGTGGCTAGATAATATGAAAGAAGATTATAACTTTGAAATAGATGAAGAAAAGCCATTGTCGGAACAAAATATTTCAAAAGAGGCAAAAGCGATTTTAGCTAATGTTTTTAAAGAATACTGGGCTACTGACTATCAAAAACAACGAATTGAAGAAAAAGAAAAATATGATATGGAAAAACTTGAAAAAGAAAAATATGAAAAATATAATCCAAATGATATTTTTAAAAACAAAAAACAAATTAATATTGAAACTGATAATACTAGTGATAATGTAGCAATGGTTGAATATAAAGAGTCTTTATTTACAAAAATATTCAATAAGATAAAATGTATATTTAAAAAATAATGAATATTAGGAGAACATAGAAATGAATAATCCAGTATATTTTGAACAAGATGTTAATGAATTAGTGATAGTCATAGGTAACGATAAATTTAGAATAAATGAAAACGAAATTAAACATTTTATAAATGGAACAAAGCTTGTTGAAAAGCACAATATAGATAGTGAAGCATTTTATAAATTCGTAACATATTTAGTATCAATATCTAACGAGTGGAAAAATTTTTTTGTAAAAAGTATTAGTCCTGAATCAGGGTGGTCTATTTTAATAAAAACAAACAATAATGGAGCAAAAAGATATGCTGGAATAGAATATTGTCCGAATAACTGGCAAGAATTTTATAATAATTTCGTTGCTTTTGTTAAAAATAAAGAAATTGTAACTAATATAAGAAATGAAGAAATTCAACAACAGCTCAATAATGAATATGAGATAGAACAATATCTCAACTTTACAGATTTTAACAATTTAAATATAACTGATGATGAAACGGAAGATTATGATTTAGTATGTGGAATAAGGATTGAAACTAATTATGTAGGAGGAACAGTTGAACAGCTGAATTTATATGATATTCCTAAAGGAAGTGTTTTTCACTTTAATTATAGTGAAGCAGAAATAATAAATATAACAAAAGATGAGATTGTATTAAGAACAGATAATACAATAGAATTAAGCAAAATTCAACCAAAAGTTACAGAAGAAAAAAACAAAATAGATTTGCCTTTAAAAGTTAATGAATTTATTACAGGTTGGTCTACTATGCCTATTCCATTGAGAGTTCAATATAAAATGAAAGTATTATATGTTAGAAAGAAACAACAATTAGAATATTAGAAAAAAATAATAAATTGCAATTTAGAAAAAAATAATAAATTGCAATTTATATTGACTTTTTCAATAAATTTGATTATAATAAAAATAGGAAATGGAGAAACCACAAACGTGGTTTGCCAGTTATATATGTAAAAAAACACACCTAACCGTCAAGTACAGATGTGTTTTTTTATTGTCTATTTGCTTAAAATTATAACCAGTATAATTAAGGCAAATACTATAATAGTTTCGACAACTATAACAAATAAAAGTAAGTATATTATTTCTAATAAAACAACTTCTATCATAGTACCACCTCCTCACTCACAACTAACGTTGTGGATTAAAAGTGGCAAACCACATCTGCTTATTCTCATTTCCTATGAATACTAATATACAACAATATTTAGCAAAATACAAGCGAACAAAACAAAATTTTGAAAAATATTGTAATTATTCAGAATTAATCCGAATTATTGTTGTATTTAATATGATTTAATTCTAATTATACAAAAAATGCTTTAAGTTCTAAATCATTTTGCCACTGAATAGTTACAGTTATCGTAGAGAAATATGTTTGACAAACCTACATTTTATCCTGTAAATTATAAAATTAGTGGATTTTTGGGACAAAACATGATATAATTTACTAAAAAATTTTTATAGGAGAAAAATATGTCTATTAATAGTTATTTAGCAAATTTACAAAATGAATTATATGTTAATGGTACTGAAAGAGAAAAAATAAGAAAATCTATTGATGCAATATCTTCAAGATTGAATATGTACTTTGGCAGAGGCAAAAATTGTGAGCATAAAATTGTAAAAAAGGAAATATTTGGTTCGTATAGTAGAGACACTATGCTTTCAAGAAGATACGATGAAAAATCAGATGTGGATTATATGATTATTTTCGAAGATGCTAATCAATTTACTCCACAAACATGTTTGAATTGGTTAAAAGGATTTGCAGAGTATAGGTATTCAACATCTATTGTTAAGCAATCTCTTCCTACAATAGTTATAGAACTGGAAAATATTAAATTTGAATTAGTTCCTGCATATGAAACATTGTGGGGAACTAAATATATTGCTTTAGATTCTTCAAGTTGGCAATATACGAATCCAAAAGAATTGAATGATAAGATGTTAGATGTTAATAACGATACATTATATGAATTTAAAAGAATAGTAAGGATTATGAAATATTGGAATATTAAAAAGAACTATAGGAAATATAGTTCCTATGAGCTTGAAACATTTTTGACAGATAAATTTCAATATTCTTATTCTAACTGTAAATCTAGTTTTGATTATTTAGATTGGGCTTTCTATTTTATTGGACAATATAAATATATTGATCAATATGTTACATCAAGAATAGAAAAAGCTAAAGAGTGTATACAAAGTGCAAAAGGTTACGAAAATAGTGGATTTTCTTCATTAGCAGAAGAACAAATAAAGAAGATATTTGAATGAGGTAAGTATGGCAGATAAATATAAAAATGAATCTCATAAGTTATTTGATAAATGTTCCAATAATGAAAATATAATGTTGAGTATTTATGTTGTTAATATAATTTTAATGTTATTAATTTGTTTTTGTAAAGACAGTTCTATATCAAGTATATTGAATTATGGATTAATAATAGTAAATATTATTTACATTGTTATTAGTGGATATACAGATATTATATTAAAAAATAAGGCGGAAAGTGAATTAAGAAAAACAATGATATCAAACTCTTTTGGTATAAATATTACTACTACTAGAAGCGAAGGATATTATACTAATAAAGTAGAACCTTCGATAAAAAGACTTGGAGTAAATAATTTTGAAAGTGTATTATATACTAATAAGATTACAGAAAAGATGATTTTAAAGAAAGTTATAAAAATGCTTTTTATTGTAGTAATGTGGATCATAGTTATAACACAAATAGATAATATAGAAATAATAGCATTATTAACACAAATAATTTTTTCAGCAGATATTTTGCTAGATTTAATAAAAATAATATACTATCATATAAATGTAAAAATATTATATGACAATTTTTATAAAATATTTCTGACTGATGGATATCAAGAAAAAGATATTCCTATAATTATTGAATATGTTATGGAGTATGAATGCTTAAAAAGTTATTCTCATATAATATTACCCAATTCTATATTTGATAAAGAAAAAGAAGGATTGGAAAAGCTGTGGAATCAAATAAGTAAAGACATTATATAGGAAAAGTAAATAATACAATAGTTTTGACAGTTATATTATAGTTTATAAATATAAAGTTCAAAAAATAAAATTATCTCTTGCAATATTATAAAAGTTATGTTAAATTAATAATAAATTGATTGATATTTGTATCAATCGTCAAGAGAGCCAAAAAAGTTGTAGATAACTACTTCGATGGTACCATAAATAAATATCAAAAGGCTATGATAGTTAAAAATAATTCTATTATAGTCTTTTTTTTATAGTATATCATTTAAAATTTATATTAGATAAAGTTGCCAAAGTATCCCCTAATTGAGTAAAAAACAAAGCTAGTAACTCAACTTCTTCTTGAGTTTTATTTTGAGAAATACTGTAAGCAAGAGTAGAGATAAAAGTAATAAATTCATAAGAACCCATAAAATCCTCCAAATATTATAATAAAGTTAGATAATATAAATAATACTAATATGTAAATGTAGAGATAATACATTATATGATAGTATAAGAAATGTGATATACTATATATAGTAAGGAGGTAAAAATGCCAGTTTTATCGAGATTTTATGGAATTATAATAAGAATGTATTTTCAACAAAGTGAGCATAATCCACCACATATACATGCAATTTATGGTGAGAATGTTGCTGCAATAGATTTTCAAGAGAAGAAAATAATAGAAAAAAGCTTTAGAATTAGTAACAGAATGGATTTCAATTCATGAAGAAGAGTTAAAAGAAATATGGGATACTCAAAACTTTAAAAAAATAAAACCATTAGAATAAGGGGGGATACTTATGTTTCATAAAATAAAAAATGTAACGGCTTATCCTGATTATAAAATATTAGTTCAATTTTCCGAAGGAATTACTAAAATATATAATGTAAAACAATTAATAGAAAATAATTCAATGTTTAAAATATTAAGAAATGAAGAATTATTTTATAGTGTTCAAGTAGATATTGGAGGTTATGGAATAATATGGAGTGATGATATAGATATTTCTTGTGATGAGTTATTTGAAAATGGTAAAATTATAGAAACACCATTTGATGGATTAATGGCTTTTAGTGATGCAACATTGATTTGGGGGTTAAACGAAAGTACACTTAGAAAAGCAATATCATATGGAAAATTAATAGATGGAATAGATGTATGCAAATATGGAAAACAATGGGTAGTTTCAATTGATGCTATGGAGAGAGAATATGGTATTCCTAAAAATAGTTCTTTAAAATATGATAGTGAGAATAAAAAAGAAAAAAATGTAAAATTCTATTGACAAAAATGAAAAGTTAATATATTATAAATACGAAATTAGGAATAATTCCTAATTTAAAGGAGAGATTTATGAATAACTATTCCAAGCAAAGAGAAATAATACTAGAAGTTATAAAAGAAAATCGTATACATCCAACAGCTGAGGAAATATACAATATAGTAATAAAAAAAGAACCTCAGATAAGTAAAAGCACAGTATACAGAAATATAAATATTCTAGTAGAACAAGGAAAAATAAAACAACTAAAAATGGCAATTGGACCAGATAGATATGACTATTTACATGAAAAGCATTACCATGCAATATGTGATAAATGTGGCAAAGTTTTTGATTTTAAATATCATTTTAATGATAAAGAAATATCAAAAGAACTACAAAAACAAATAGGTATGGAAATGGAAGTACATAGCATAACTATATATGGAATATGTGAAGATTGTAAATCAGAAAAATAAATTTAAGGAGGAATTTATAATGGATTTAAAAGGAACAAAAACAGAAAAAAATTTAATGGAGGCATTTGCAGGAGAATCACAAGCAAGAAATAAATATACATATTTTGCAGCAAAAGCAAAAAAAGAAGGATATGAGCAAATAGCAGCAATATTCCAAGAAACAGCTGATAATGAAAAAGAACATGCAAAAATGTGGTTTAAATTATTACAAGGTGGAGAAATAAAATCAACAGTAGAAAACTTACAAGCAGCTGCTGAAGGAGAAAATTATGAATGGACAGATATGTATGATAGAATGGCAAAAGAAGCAAAAGAAGAAGGATTTGACCATATTGCATATTTATTCTCAGAAGTTGCAAAAATAGAAAAAGAACATGAAGAAAGATATAAAAAATTAATAGAAAATGTAGAAGGTGGATTAGTATTCAGCCGTGATGGTGATAGAATATGGAAATGTAGAAATTGTGGACATATAGTAATTGGAAAATCAGCACCAGAAATATGCCCAGTATGTAGCCATCCAAAAGCATTTTTTGAAATAAAAGCAGAAAATTATTAATAATCTTATTAGTAAATAAAGATTTTAAATTGGTATAAAATTAATTAAGAACTATACTAGAAAGTTTTTAGATTCTAGCATAGTTCTTTTTATTAAATATTTTCAAAGTGAAAAAAATAGTTGTTTTTATTTGGTAATTTTGATATAATACTTCAAGAAAGCAAAAAGCTTTTGTGTATTTTAGCAAGAAAATTGCTAAAAGAGAACTGTAAATATAGTTTTTTTAGGAGGTATGTTAAATGAAAGAGACTATTAAAGTAGAACGGAAAGAAAATGGGAAGATAGTTTTTCAAGGAAAAATACTAAGGGAATCTCAAGCTGAACTAATGAATTTCATTAAAGATTTTTATAAAAATGATAATGAAGTTTCTACAAAACTTAGCCAATATTTACCACAGACAGTAAAAATTCAACTTGATGTTACAAGAAACAATTCGAAAGATATACCAAGTATTCAATGCTACTTAGAAAATGGTAATCTGGAAGATATACCTGTAAGGCGTACTCATACTATTATGTGGGCAATTATAAATAAATGGTTTGGGTGTTAGCTAGATAATTAAAGAAATAAAAAGGTAACGAAAGTTACCTTTTTATTTCTTTAACTAGTAGATTATATAAAAAATAAATGATATAATAACGAAAAAATAAAGATTTGGGAGGAAAAACTAATGTCAGATTTCGTGCATTTACATATACATAGTGAGTTTAGTTTATTAGATGGAGCAAATAGAATAAAAGATTTACCAATAAGAGCAAAAGAGCTAGGAATGAAAGCAATTGCTCTTACAGACCATGGAGTAATGTATGGTGCAATAGATTTTTATAAAGCTTGTAAAAAAGAAGGAATAAAACCAATAATAGGATGTGAAGTATATGTTGCACCACGTTCGAGATTTGACAAAGAACCTAATATTGACAATAGATATAATCACCTTATATTATTAGCAAAAAATAATCAAGGATATAAAAACCTAAGTAAATTAGTATCATTAGGATTTGTAGATGGATATTATTATAAACCTAGAATAGATTTAGAAATTTTAGAAAAATATAGTGAAGGACTAATCTGCTTAAGTGCATGTCTAGCAGGAGCAGTAAACCAAGCATTACTTAATGGACAAGAAGAAAAAGCAGAGGAAATAGCATTATGGCATAAAAAAGTATTTGGAGAAGATTATTATATTGAAATCCAAAACAATGGTATAAAAGAGCAAGTATTGGCAAACCAAAAATTAATAAAACTAGCTAGAAAATTAGATATTCCATTAGTTGCCACAAATGATGCACATTATTTAAAAAGAGAATATGCATATAATCATGAGGTATTATTGTGTATTCAAACAGGAAAAAGAATGAGTGACCCTGATAGAATGAAATTTGAAACAGATGAGTTATATGTAAAATCTCCAGAAGAAATGATAGAATATTTTGCGAATTTTCCTGATGCGATTGAAAATACAGTAAAAATTGCAGAGAAATGTAATGTGGAATTTGAATTTGGTCATACTATATTACCTAATTATGATGTACCAGAAGAATTTGAAACACACTACGATTACTTGAAGAAACTATGTGATGATGGTCTTATTGAAAGATATGGAGAAAATCCATCTAAAGAAATTTTAGATAGAGCAGAATATGAATTAGGTGTAATAAAAAAGATGGGATATGTAGACTACTATCTTATTGTATGGGATTTTATTCATTATGCTAAATCAGTAGGAATCCCAGTAGGACCAGGGCGTGGTTCTGGCGCAGGTTCTATTTTAGCATATTCAATAGGAATTACAGATATAGATCCAATAAAATATGGACTTATCTTTGAAAGATTTTTAAATCCTGAAAGAGTAAGTATGCCAGATTTTGATGTTGATTTTTGTTATGAAAGAAGACAAGAGGTTATTGATTATGTATCAAGAAAATATGGACATGATCATGTTTCACAGATAATAACTTTTGGAACTATGTCAGCAAGGATGGTAATAAGAGATGTTTCAAGAGTTTTAGATATTCCATATGCACAAGCAGATAGCCTTGCAAAAATGATACCAAATGAATTGCATATAACAATAAAAAAGGCTCTAGAACAAAACAAAGAATTAAAAGAGCAATATGAAAATGATGCACAAGTAAAAAATATTTTAGATATAGCAATGGGCTTAGAAGGAATGCCAAGACAGGCTTCAACACATGCATGTGGTATAGTAATTACAAAAGACCCAGTAGATACATATGTACCTTTATATGTTAGAGATAACCAGATATCAACACAATATATTATGACCACATTAGAAGAACTTGGATTATTAAAAATGGACTTTTTGGGACTAAGAACTTTAACTGTAATTCAAGATACAATAAATTTAGTAAAACAAAATAGGGGTATAGATGTAGAATTTGATAAGGAAATGGCAGACCCTAAGGTATATAAACTATGGCAAGAAGGTAAATCATGTGGAATATTCCAGTTCGAGTCACAAGGTATGACAAACTTTATGAAAGAGTTAAAACCAGACTGTTTAGAAGATATAATAGCTGGAGTATCTTTATATAGACCAGGACCAATGGACCAAATTCCAAGATATATAAGAGGAAAACAAAATCCAGGACATAATGAATATACTCATCCAAGCTTAGAGCCAATTTTAAATGTAACATATGGATGTATGGTATATCAAGAACAAGTTATGCAAATAGTTAGAGATTTAGCTGGTTATTCTTTAGGAAGAGCTGATCTAGTTAGAAGAGCTATGGGAAAAAAGAAACTAGATGTAATGGCAAAAGAAAGAGAAGTTTTTATACATGGACAAGAAGATGAAAATGGAAATGTAGTAGTACCAGGATGTGTTAGAAATGGAATAGACGAAAAATCAGCAGATAAGATTTTTGACGAGATGGCAGAGTTTGCTAAATATGCATTTAATAAATCTCATGCAGCTTGTTATGCTGTTGTAGCATATAGAACAGCTTATTTAAAAGCATATTATCCAGCAGAATTTATGGCAGCTACTTTAAACAGTTTTTTAGGAAATTTAGATAAAATTCCACAATATATAGATGAATGTAAAGCCTTAGGAATAGAAATATTAAAACCAGATATAAACAAAAGTATCACAAAATTTACTGTTGAAGATGGGAAAATTAGATTTGGTTTAGGAAGTATTAAAAATGTAGGAACTGTACCAGTTGATAATATTGTAAGAGAAAGAAAAGAAAATGGTAAATATAAAAGTTTTACAGACTTCTGTGAAAGAATAGCAGATGAAGCTGTTAATAAAAAATGTGTAGAAAGTCTTATAAAAGCGGGAGTATTTGATAATTTTGAGCAAACCAGAAGCACATTATTAGCATCATTTGAAAATATTATAGATGTAATACAATCTAGTAAGAAAAAAGGATTTGCAGGACAAGTATCAATGTTTGATTTAGGGTCTAGTGAAGATAAAGAAGAGATGGAAGAGATAAAGTACAAGTTTGATGAACATGAAGAACTATCAAGTAAAGAATTACTATCTATTGAAAAAGAAATGCTAGGAATATATATATCAGGACATCCATTGAAAAAAATAAGACATCAAATAGAAATGCAAACAAATATAAATACATTAGAAATGAAAAAAATAGATGAGCAAAATTCATCACAATTTGATATGGAAAATATGAGTCAAGAAAAAAGCAAATATATAGATGGGCAAAAAGTAAAATATGCAGGAATAATAACATCAATAAAGAAAAAATATACAAAAAATAATAAAATTATGGCATTTGTTACAATAGAAGATTTATATGGACAGGCAGAGGTAATTGTGTTTGAAAATGCATATATAAATTCTGGTAGTAGTTTGGTAGAAGAAAACATTGTTATTGTAGAAGGAAGGTTGAGTATCAGAGAAGATGAAGAAACAAAAATTGTAGCTAATGAAATAAAAGAATTTGGAGATCAAAAGCAAAAAGTATTAATGCTTGATATAACAGAAACTCCAGAAGAGGAAAAAGCAAAATTACGAGGAGCTATAAAATATTTCAAGGGAGATAGAAATAATATAAATGTATTTGTAAAAGTAGGAGAAGATAATGCATCATGTGGGGCAATATATTGTAATGATGAGATTTTAAAAGTTTTTGAAGACATAATTGGTAAAACAAATGTAAGGGTAGAAGAAAAAGTTTTTTAAAATTTTAAGAAATATCTAAAATTTATTTATGAAAGTTAAAAAACAAATTAATATATAAAATTAAGACAAAAAAAGATTTTATAGTTAATGATTGAGTTAATATATAAAATGAAATTAATAAAAAAATAGTAATAAAATTTTTAAAATAGCATATACATATATATAGGAGAAGTTGGGACAAGGAGAAAAATATATGTTTAATGTAGCTGTTTTAAAAATGAAAGATATTATCAAGTACATAATGTGCATATTCGTATTAATTTTAGTAGTATTTGTAACAACTAAATATGTTGCAAGTACAAAAGAAAATGTAAAAAAAATAGAACAAAATGTTCAAAACACAGCAAGTAGTTTTTTTAGTAAAAATCTACTTGCTTGTTTAGATACTTCTATACCAGTAATGGCACAAGTTAATGAAGAATATAAAAAAGTATCGAGTGAGGATGATATAAAAGAAAATGACAATAAAAATATTTTGCACAGTATAATAGGAACTCAAATAAGTTTAATAAATGGATTAGAAAAAGAAGAAAACAATAAAATTAATGATAAAGAAAAAGAGAAAGATGATAAACAAGATAGTAAAGATAATAAGCAAGAAAATATGGAGAAACAAGAAGAAAACAAAAATAATCAAGAAGAGAAAAAAGAAGAAAATGTTGAAGTAGCTCGGAACAGGACTAAAAACTGAAATTATTACTAATAATCCTATAAAAGAAAGTTATAATGTAGAATATGGAAAAGTAAAAATAAAAAATCAAACAGACTATAAATTAACACAAGAAATGTTAACGCCAGACATTACAATAGAAAATAAAAATATAATGTTATTTCATACACATAGTTGTGAAAGTTATACTCCAAGTCCAAATTATCAATATACTCAAACAGGAAATTTTAGAACAACAGACTTAAATTTCACAGTAACAAGAGTAGGTACAGAACTTACAAATCAGTTGCAACAATATGGCTATAATGTAATTCATGATACAAGTTATAATGATTATCCTTCATATAATGGTTCATATACTAAATCATTAAAAACAGTAGAAAGCTTATTAAAGACAAATCCATCAGACATAATAATAGACTTACATAGAGATGCAATAGGCAGTAGAAGTGATTATGCACCGATAGTAAAAATAGGGGAAAATGATGTAGCAGCACAAATAATGTTTGTAATAGGTACTAATAACGGGGGATTATGGCATCCTAATTGGAATCAAAATTTAAAATTTGCAATAAAGATACAAGAAAAAGCAGAAGAGATGTATCCTGGACTTTTTAAACCTATAATGCTTACAACTTCTAGATATAATCAGCATGCTGGGAAATATGCAAGTATAATAGAAGTTGGGGCGACAGGAAATACAATGGAGCAGTGTTTGACTAGTATGAAATATTTGGCAAAAGTCATAGATGAAGTTATTGCGAGTAAATAAGGGGGCTTTGCAAGTTAGCCACTGGAAATAGTTGATAATTATAATTATCAACTATTTCCAGCTACTCTATAACGAACAACATTAACTTGTTAAATAAAATCAAAAATTCTATTGAAATAAATTATCTAGTTGTATATAATAACTTAGAATAAAGTAGAAAAGAGGTATGCAAAGGATGAATATTAAATTAAATTTGAAAGAAACAGGTATTAGTCAAAAAAGTATTTTAGAGTATAAAGCACAAGTTGAAAATATACATAAAGATTTACATAGAAGAGCAAATGATGAAAATGATTTTGTGGGATGGCTTGAATTACCAACCAATTATGATAAAAAAGAATTTGATAGAATAAAAAAAGCAGCAAAGAAGATAAAAAAAGAATCAGATATATTGGTAGTAATAGGAATAGGGGGGTCTTATTTAGGAGCTAGAGCAGTTATTGAGGCTTTAACAAGTTCTTTTTATAATATGTTACCAAACAAGCAAAGAAAATATCCTCAAGTATTATATGTGGGAAATAATTTAAGTTCTAATTATATAAACGAATTGATAGAATATATTGGAGATAAAGATTTTTCAGTAAATGTAATTTCAAAATCGGGAACAACAACAGAGCCAGCAGTTGCTTTTAGAATTTTTAGAGAAATATTAGAAAATAAATATGGAATAGAAGAAGCTAGAAGCAGAATATATGCAACGACAGATAAACAAAAAGGAGCATTAAAGACATTAGCTGATAATGAAGGATATGAACAATTTGTTGTTCCAGATAATATAGGGGGAAGATATTCAGTATTAACAGCAGTAGGATTATTACCAATAGCAACAGCAGGGATAGATATAGATAAATTAATGGAAGGTGCACGAATAGCACAAGAAAGATATAATGACTCAAACTTGAAATATAATGAATGTTATCAATATGCAGTTGCAAGGAATATTTTAAATAAACTATATAAAAATATAGAAATATTAGTAAATTATGAACCTAAAATGCACTATTTTACAGAATGGTGGAAACAATTATATGGCGAAAGTGAAGGAAAAGAGCAAAAAGGAATATTCCCAGCAGGAGTTGATTTTACAACAGATTTACATTCAATGGGACAATATATACAAGAAGGTAGAAGAAATTTATTTGAAACAGTTATATCAATAAAAAATCCAAGTTCAGATATAACAATAAATGTAGATGAAGATAATCTAGATGGATTAAATTATTTAGCTGGAAAAGGATTAGATTATGTAAATAAAAAAGCTATGGAAGGTACTATAAAAGCACATGTATCAGGAGATGTACCTAATATAGTTATAGAATTAGAAAAATTAGATGAAGAAAATATAGGAGAATTAATATATTTCTTTGAGAAAGCATGTAGTGTATCAGGAATGATACTTGGAGTAAATCCATTTAATCAACCAGGAGTAGAAAAATATAAAAAGAACATGTTTAAGTTATTAAAGAAGCCAGGATATTAATTATTATTGCATGAAAATAGGATGTTTTAAATTTTATAATATAAAAATAAGAATTATTAAATGTTATTAAAAAATAAAGTTACTTATAAATAAAAATATATGCAATTTTCTTGCAAAGAATTATCTTAATTTATAGGAAAAATTTAATAGAAAAAGAGGCACAATATAAAATGATATATAAAGAAAAATTTAAAATAGGATTAAAAGATGTTTGGAAAGGTGAAGAGATAAGTAATATTGCAATACTAGAATATCTAGAAAACATTGCAGCATATCACTCTGATAGTGTAGGCTATGGTGTAAATACTACAAAACAAACAAATTTGAATTGGTTATTACTAGATTGGAAAGTAAAAGTTTTAAAAAGACCTAAATATGGACAAGAATTGGAAATACATACATGGTCAAGGAAAATAGAAAAATTTTATGCATATCGTGATTTTGAAATATATGATGAGCAAATGAATTTATGTGCAATAGCAACATCAAAATGGTTATTAGTAAATAGTAAAACAGGAAAAATTTCTAGGGTGGATTCTGAAATGGCCGAGAAGTACCAATCTGAAATAGATAAGATGGTTTTTGAAAATGAAGAAATTACAAAAATGAATATTCCAGAAAACTTTGAAAATGAAATAATATATCAAGTTCAAAGAAGAGATATAGATGTAATAGGTCATATGCATAATTTATATTATTTAGATATTGCATATGAAGCTCTTCCTAAAGATATTTACGAAGAAAGACCTTTTGATAATGTTAGGATAATGTATAAAAAAGAAACTAAATTAGGTGAAAAAGTTGTGGGAAAATATTCTAATGTTGAAGGTAAAAATGTAGTAGTAATTCAAAGTGAGGATGGAAAAGTTTTACATTCAATAATCGAATTGTATTAATAGGTTAATCAAAATAAGAAAAGTAGCGAAGCTACACTAGTAAAGCTATCGCGGGTCTTTTTAAAGGTCACGTTTGCTTGTTAGATACGGAAAAAATCTTATATAATGTCAAGATAAAAGTTGATTTTTCCTATACAATAAAATAAAGATTACTTGATAATATAAAAAGCTTTATATTAAAAAGTAGTCTTTTTATATTATTATACAGCATTTAATATATTTGACTAGTTTTTTAATTTTTAGTTAAAACCGGAAATAAATACAAAATTTGAAAAAAATATTGAATTATAGTAGTATTTTGTGATATAATAAAAACCGGTTTTGAAAGGGAGGAATAAAAATGAAAGAAGTTTTAAGAAAAACAAACATAATAGGAACAATAGGACCAGCAAGTGAAAGTGAAGAAATGTTTACAAAATTAGTAGAAGCAGGCCTAAATGTAGCAAGAATCAACTTTTCACATGGTGGATATGAAGAAAACGCTGAAAAAATAGCAACAATAAAAAGAGTAAGAGAAAAATTAAATAAACCAGTTGCTTTATTATTAGACACAAAAGGTCCAGAAATAAGAACTGGAAAATTAGAAAGTGGAGATGAAAAAGTAACAATAGAAGAAGGACAAGAATTCACATTTATACATGATGATATAATTGGGAATAATACAAAAACAACAGTTACATATAAAGACTTATATAAAGATGTAAAACCAGGAGCTAAAATATTAGTTGATGATGGAGCAATAGAATTTGAAGTTGTTTCAGTAGAAGGAAAAGACATAAAATGTAAAGCTTTAAATACAGCTAAATTAGGAAGCAGAAAAACAATGAATGTTCCAGGTTTAAAATTAAACTTACCAGCATTAGCACCAAAAGATATAGAAGATATAACAAATGGAGTAAAAGCAGGATTTGATTTCATAGCTGCATCATTTGTAAGAAGAGCATCAGATGTTGAAGCTATAAGAGAATTATTAAATAAAAACGGTGGAGAACACATAAAAATAATATCAAAAATAGAAAGCCAAGAAGGTATAGATAATTTTGAAGAAATATTAGAATTATCTGATGGAATAATGGTAGCTCGTGGAGATATGGGTGTTGAAATACCAATGGAACAAGTTCCAATTGTTCAAAAACATTTTATTAAAAGATGTAATCAAGTTGGTAAACCAGTTGTAACAGCAACACAAATGTTAGAATCAATGACATCAAGTCCAAGACCAACAAGAGCAGAAGTAAGTGATGTTGCAAATGCAGTATATGATGTAACAAGTTGCATAATGCTTTCAGGAGAATGTGCAATGGGAAAATATCCAGTAGAATGTGTTGAAACAATGGTAAAAATATCTAAAGCAATTGAAGGAACAGTAAATTACTGGAAAAGATTTAACAAAAAAGATTTCAAAAAAATAGATTCAGAAGACTTAGAAAGAAACATAGCATATACTACATGTGTAACAGCTGAACAAGTAAAAGCAGATGCAATAGTTGCATATACACACAAAGGAGATTCAGTAAGATACATTGCTGGTATGGGACCTGGATGTCCAATATTTGCAATAACAGATAATGAATCAACTTTCTATCAATTATCAGTTGCATGGAATGTAACTCCAATCTTAGTTAAAGATGGAAAAACAATAGAAGATACAATTCAAAAAGGAATTGCTGAATTAGAAAAAACTTCTATGTTAGAAAAAGGAGATAAAATAGTTCTAGCAGGAGGTTCTAAAATATTACCAGATGCAGCAGAAAACAAAGTTATTGGTGGAGTTGCAAGAGTATAATTTTTAATAAATATAAATAAAAAACATATTTGTGAAACTAAATTTATAGTTTTGCAGATATGTTTTTTTATTATAGGAAATAATATGAAAGCCTTAATTTTTTTAAACAAAGTAAGAATAAATTCAGATTAAAATTTATTTAAAAAAGAAAATATTGAATTTTAGATTTATAACTTTTTATTTAAATATATATGAATTTACTATCATAAAATTTGCCTAAATAAAGTTGAATTTTAAAGAAAATCTCTAAAAAGTGTCAATTTCATAAATAAAATACATATAATGTATAAAAAGGAGGAATAAAAATGTTTAATAGAAGAAAATGTTATTGTATGAACAATAATTATAAAAACAATTCATGTGAATTACAAAGAGAAATCATGGAAGATAAATGTCAAAATGTAATATCATATGAAAATTATAACGATTCTTGTGACTGTGGATTTGATGAAGAAATGAATGTATTTCCTGACAATCCAATGTTAGCACAGAGTTATGTACCAATTCAATATATGGATAGAGTATTTAAGCCAGCAGTGGGATTAAAAATGGGAACAATTTTTCCAGAGTTAGTTAGTCCATATGCACCTTGTCAATCAATGGAAGAAATAAGATATATTGAATCTATGAATAAGATAGGAAAGGGGTGTAATAAATGTCAATAGAAGAAAATAGAAATTGTAACTGTAATTGTAGCTGCCAAATGAATTCAGTAGAAGAAAGAGAAGAACAAGAATGCATGAAATGTAAAGAGACAGAAAGAAGAGTAGACTGTGATTTAAGAAGGGAAATGATGCAACAAATAAGAGCATATGAATTTTCAATTAATGAATTGGCATTATACCTTGATACACACCCAGAAGATCAAAAAGCACTATGTTTGCATAGAAAATATTGTAAAGAAGTAAAAGAATTAAAAGATAAATATCAAAGAGTGTATGGTCCATTAACTATAAATTATCCATGTAATAAATGGAGATGGCTAGAAGAACCATGGCCATGGGAAAGGGGGAATTATTAATGTGGACTTATAATAAAACATTACAATATCCAATAAATATAAAATGCACAGACCCTCGTCTTGCAAAAGTAATTATTTCTCAATATGGAGGACCAGATGGAGAACTTGCAGCATCTTTGAGATATTTATCACAAAGATTTGGAATGCCAGATCAAAAAGCAAAAGCAGTTTTAAATGATATTGGTACAGAAGAATTAGCTCACTTAGAAATGGTAGGAGCAATTGTTCATCAATTAACCAAAGATGCAAGTATAGAAGAAATAGAAAAAGCAGGATTAGGGGCATACTACACAGACCATGGTGTAGATGTATATCCACAAGCAGCAGCAGGATATCCATTTAATGCAGCAGTACTTGCATGTAAAGGAGACCCAATAGCAAACTTGCAAGAAGACTTAGCAGCAGAACAAAAAGCTAGAGCAACTTATGAAAAATTAATTGATTTATGTAGAGATAATCCAGATGTAATAGACCCACTAAGATATTTAAGAGAAAGAGAAGTTGTTCACTTCCAAAGATTTGGAGAAGCACTTAGAGGAGTTCAAGATAAATTAGCAGAAAAGAAGTTTTATATGAACAACATTAAAAATATGAATAATTGTAAATAAATATAGAATTCTAAAATTAAGATATATAAGAGAAGCTTTGAATCTAATAAGATTAGAGGCAATGGAAATTTAAATAAAGAAGAAAACATAGTATAAATAAGATTATTATGTTTTCTTCTTTTTCAATATAATAAAATTAAAACTAAGCTTATAACTCTAATTCTCTATCATCGGATTTTTCGAATCCTGTAAATTTATCTAATATAGATGAATTACCTGATAATTGATTTCCCATTATTATACCATCTTCAGATCTGAATAGATTAAATAAAACAGTAACATTGTAATTTTCTTTATTTAATTGATTTTGAAACTTAAATAGAGATTCCTTTTGATTTTTAGAAATAGACTTTGGAATATATAATAATCCACTAGGATGATTCTCAAAAGATGTATTTTCAGCAAATGCAATATGTCCAAGTTTTTGTAGTTCAAAGAATATACTATTAACATCATGTTTTGCGATAATATTTTGAACAGAGGGTTCGTTAGTAAAATTATTTTTCAAAAATTCTTTCATGTAAAAATAATGTGCAGTATCATCATCATCTTTTAATATTAATTCTATATGTCCATCTTTATTTATTCCATCAGTATCAGAATTTCCATAAATTAATGCAACTTTTAGATTATGAATATTAAAATTTTTTTCCATATTATTATCCTCCCATATATATATAATAATAGTATCACAAAATTAAAGAATAGGCTAGATAATAATCTAAAATTATTATTTACTATTTTAACTTATTTTACAATAAAAATATTAATACTACCTTAATGAAAAGTAATATTAATATTTTAAAATTTTATAAATAAAAATTCAGTTAAATTTAATCAATTTTTATAACTGAAATACTAACATCTTGATAAATGATATCAGAACTAGAGTTACCAACTAATGATATAACAGAAGAATCACTTACTTCTATTATAGTAGAACCAGATAAAGTATTTAATTGACCACTAGGAACAACAAGGCTAGATAAAGTTGAATTAGGCACTAAAGTATTATTTTGATTTAATAAAACTTCAAAAAAAGTAGGGGGGCCTCCAGTTTCTAAAGAGCCAGTTACAGAATAATTTACTAAATAAATGCCAGATTGCGAAATAATTATTTCAGGGTTACTATTATCATGTGAAATTGCATTTCCTACTTGAATTTTATTAGTATCTAAAACAAGTGGGGTGAAACTATTTCCTACTTGAATCTGAGAGTTGAGAGCTTGTAATATATTTGGCTGTTTATAAGAAGTAATGCAAAAACAAAATAGAAAAATATTAACTATAATGAAAAGAATAAGTAAAGATACAATTAGTATTATAGGTTTATTACAACACATAGATATTCCTCCTTATAATTAAATTTAGTTATTTTAAATCTAATTTTTGATATTTTATTAAAATTCTATATCTCTATATATTATGTGAAATATATAATAGATTTTACAAATTAGACGCTGGAAATAATTATCAACTATTTCCAGCTTCTCTACAATAAAGAACATTATCCTGCAACAAAAAACAATAAAAAATTATGTTTGCATAAAAAAACTATTCACTTTCAGTAGATATTCATGTATAATATATAGGATACAAGGAGAGTGAAACAGATGATAAGAAAAGATGAAAACCCAGACTACCTTAATTCTTTTTTAGATTATAGTGCTACTATTTTAAATAAATCACCAAATAGTATTAAAGAATATAACTATGACTTAATGATGTTCTTAAGATTTATAAAAATACATTATAACTTGACAAATGAAAGTGATTTTTCAAAAATAGAAATTAAAGATATTTCTATTGAAGTTATAAAAAAGATTACCTTAGAAGATATACATTCATTTTTAAGTTATATGGCCATTGAATTGCGTAGTAAGGCTGCAACTAGAGCAAGAAAATGCTCTACTATAAGGATATTTTTTAATTATTTAAGTCAAAAAGCAAATTTAATAGAAATAAATCCTGCCCAAAACTTGGAAACTCCAAAATCTGATAAACGACTACCTAAATATTTAAACTTAGACCAAAGTAAAAAGCTTTTAGAAGTTACAGCAAATGAAGATAACAGGAATTTTCAAAGAGACTATGCTATAATTACCTTATTTTTAAATTGTGGCTTGCGTTTATCTGAATTAGTAAATATAAATATAAAAGATATTGATTTTAGTGAAGCTAGATTATCAGTTATAGGTAAAGGAAATAAAGAGAGAACTATATACTTAAATAAAGCTTGTTTAAAGGCTATTCATGAATATTTAGAAGTTCGCCCAAAGGAAGGCGTGAAAGTTGATAAACAAAACTCACATAAAGCTTTATTTTTAAGTGAACGACGAGAACGAATTAGTAGAAGAACAGTTCAATATATTGTTGATAAAGAATTGAAAATTGCAGGTTTTGATACTTCTAAGTTCTCTGTTCATAAACTAAGACATACGGCAGCTACTTTAATGTATCAATATGGTAATGTTGATATTAGAGCTTTGCAAGAATTATTAGGTCATGAAAGCATTTCTACAACTGAAATATATACTCATGTTGATAATTCACAAGTTAGAAATGCAGTTGAAAGTAATCCTCTTGCTGATATTTAATATTTTATATTCTTAATTATGCTTATTTTTAATAAGAAACGTAGCGAATCTACATAAGAAAAGCTATCGCGAGTCTTTTTAAAGGTAACTTTTACTTGTTGTATACGGAAAAATCCTATATAGGGTCAAGATAAAAGTCGATTTTTCCTATACAATAAGAAGAGGTTTTAAACATATATATTATATATTTTGAAGATATAATTGTTGTAATTCTTTAATTATAAAAATTAGAACTTAAAATAATAGGATTAGTAACAAAAAAGATATTATTCAAATATTTGAATAATATCTTTTCATTATATTCCTTTTTATTCTTCACCTTTTATATTATCTTCAACTTCTTTATTATTTTTTAGGTGTATATCATGTACTTTCATGTAATATGGCTGAATGTCTAAAAAGCTATCCATATAAACGATATTTCCATTTACATCTTGTGTTTTTAAATTAGGGAAAGTTTTTATCATTTTTTTATCTCCCCAGAATTTGTATATAAAATCTGCTAGTTTAGGATTTTGATTATATATTTCATCATATCTTTTTGATATAAGTTCTTTATTTGGTACATTTATATTATTTTTTTCTATCATTCTTATTTTAAAGAAATCTAATGCAAATCCTGTTGCTACACAATCTAATAGTAGTAATACTGTAACAGTAATTATAAAAGCCTTTAAAGATTTATATGTTTTGAATTTACTTTTTACCCAATTAATTAATTTGTCTACTTTAGGATTTAAAGATGCAATTAAGTAAATTGCAAGAAATCCCCAAAATAGTGAAAATAACATACATATTCTACCATTAATATTAAATGGCATATTTGAATAGTCCCACCATTTTACTCCTAAAATTAATTCTCCAAATAAACTAACTAAATATTCTGTAATAGAACCAACTATAAATCCTCCAATAAATAATGCATTATATTTTTTAGGAAATTTATGAAGGAATATAATCATTACTACTGCACCTAATCCATATATTCCACAAAATGGTCCGTATAAAAAACTCTGTCTACTTTCCCAAACGCCTTTTGTTATCATTCCATACACCGTTTCTATTATATATCCAGCTACACTATATATAATAAAATATGCTAAAATTCTCCATATACTTATACCATTTATTGTTAATGTCTTTCTTTTAGCATTGTTTTTTTCTTTTTTATTTTTTTCTGTGCCTTTTTCATTTATTATTTCTGCATTTTCTTCCATATTTATTAATCCTCCTTATCACGAATAAAATTCTAACATATTTGAATTTTATATTCAATAGGAAGATTAACTATTTTTAATAAATAGGAATTTTTAACTTCATTCCTTCACTTAAATCACTTTTTTCTAAATTATTTATCTTTTTTATTTCAAAAATAACATCTCTTATATCTTTATTTTCGAAATATTTATTTTTCTCTATTTCACTCTTTGCAATACTCCATAAAGATTCTCCATTAAGTACAATTTCTGTTTTATAGTTTTCATTACTATTTGAATAAGATTTATTGATACATACAATTAGCATAACACTTATTGATATTAATAATATAACTATCATTCTAAAAAATTTTGTTTTATTTACTATTTTCATATTTGCTCCTCCTTATCAAAAGAAATTTTGTTCGTTTATCGAATTATATACGAACATATATTCTTTGTCAAGGGCTTTTACGAAAAAATGTTTTCTTTTTCATTGTTTTTAAATCAATATAGGACTAATTTGTTCATTATTAAGAGCATACTCTAATGTCTTGATAATATATTCCTCATCAAAAACTATTGAACGAGGTTTTGTTATTGGATTATCTTGCCTAAATGGTACAAAATAATAATTTTTTCTATTTAATAATCTTCCTATATTTTCAGCATTTCCACTTAATCCATTATTGGTTGACGGCGCTATTACAAGTGGCCTATTGTTTCTCAAATGCGATTTTGCAGCCATTGTAGCAGGTGTATCAATAATATCATATGATAATTTAGCCATTGTATTACCTGAACAAGGTGCTATTATCATAATATCAGTCATATTTTTTGGCCCTATTGGTTCTGCATCTGTAATTGAATGTATTATGCTATTCCCTGTTATGTTTTCTATTTTTTCAATAAAATCTTTTGCTTTTCCAAATTTAGTATCTAAGTTATAACTGTTAAAAGACATTATTGGAATTATTTTTGCTCCTGATTTCACTAATAATTTCATTTTAGGAATTACTTTGCTGAAAGTACAAAAAGAACCTGTAAAAACAAATCCTATTTTTACTCCTTCAAAACTCAATTTTATTCCTTACCTCCTTATTAAATTATTTAGGTTTTAAAGTGGTTTTACCTATAACCTTATTATATATATTATGTTAATTTAAAAATATAGTTTAAATTTCTAAATAAAATTAAAAAAATATTCAATAAAAAAGAACTACTCTATTGCAAGTAATTCCTCAACATAAATTTGTATGTTTTTATCTTTTCTCTACAAAGACTATCACATAATAATTATGTAATATATCCTCCCTCTAGTTCAATTTTTTCTTTTATCAGGTCTATCATTATATTTTTTCTTTCTTCTTCTTTAAATGACTTCATTATGACCTCTTCCATATTTAAGATTTTACATTCACTTAAAATATAATTTACAAATTTTATACATTCTTCATATTTTTCAGGGTAATATCTATCGCAGTAAAAGTTAATTCTATTTATATAATCAAAATAATCTATGCTTTCATAAGCTGTTTTACATGTAAAAAATTCTAATTCGTCATATTGTATTTTTTTTAGTCTATTTATTCTTTTTTCAAATTCATTTTTATCAATTTCTATAATCTTCATAGCCTCATTTCTTATATACTCTCTATATTCTTTTTGTATAAGCCCTTGCTGTTTTACTTGATACTGTCCTAAATTATTTATTTTCATTATTGCATATTTTTCCACTATATCTTCTATTCTATATAAATTCACATATTTTATAAATATTTTATCATTCTTTTCAACTATATGAAAAATAAAATTATTGTTCCCATACCAATCTTTTCCATCTTTTCTTTCTGCAATATCTCCAACATAAAAATATAATAGACTAAATAATAAATTTTCATCATCTAATATCATAGGATCCCCATATTTCCATTTTTCTGTATTTCTAATCATATTATCTAAATTATAATCTTGGTTATATTTTCTTTGTGTATCTACATCTAATTTTAATTTTTTCAATTTTACTTTATATGTAATTTCCATATTTATATCTCCATTATAAATTACTATCTGTTCATATGTATTTCGATATTTATTTTATATCGACCTTAATTCAAATATCTCAATGTAGAAAATACTGTATCTACTAAAATTAAGACTAAAAATACAATAACCATTATATTTTGTATACTATATTTTCTATTAACCTTTACACTAAATTTTTGAATTATGTTTTCTATTAATGGATGTAATTTTTCTAATAAAATTACTCCTATAACTCCCCATGCAATGGAATATAATAAACTAACTCTTCCTTGTATATTTAGAAAATCATTAGAATAATCCCACCATCTCAATCCAAAAAGTGTTTCTAAAATAAGTGATACAAAATATTCAAATGCAGTAAAGGCAATTGTTGCAATCAAAAATTTCTTTATTGGCTTTCCATACATATTTTTAGTTATCATTATTAATATAATAGCTCCAAAACCATATATAGGACAAATTGGACCATATAAAAATCCTCTTTTTACAAAGAATCCATGTATAAAAATTGCGTAAATTGTTTCCATACACCAACCTAAAAACGCATATATAAAAAAATATGTTATGTAGTCTATAATTTTATCTTTTGTAGTCTTGTTCAATGTAATTTCCTTTTCCATATTTTCCCCTTTTCTTACTTTATTTCTTTTTGAAAACTTCTTAAAGCTTCTTCAGTTGTTTTGGATTTATCAAGTTTATTCACTATAAATATTGATATTCCTACAAGTAAAAATGTAACAGCATATATTATTATACTATTTTGCCAATTTCCTTCTAATAAGTTATCTCCTGCAAAAGTTGATGATACAACTGAAGGGAATCTTGCAAAAGTTGATATTAATATAAATCTAAGTGGTTTTATTGGTAATAATGCTGCTATATATACTAATAAATCTTTTGGTGTTCCTGGTATTAAGAATAATATTATCATTATCCATTCTATTTTTTTAGGATTTTTAAATATCTTACTCTCTTCTATTTTTTTTACTTTTTCTTCATCACAAAAATCATAAACAAATTTTTTGCCTAGTTTCCTTACCATAAAAAATATCACAGATGATATTATAAATGCAGAAGCAGTTACAAAAATTAGTCCTCCCAATCCTCCATAGCACATTCCTGCAAGTATCTCAATTGGTTCACCTGGTAATATAATTAGAAATATTTGGGCAAATTGAAGTCCAAATAATGTAAGAAGTCCCCATATACCGTGAGTTACTAACTTTTTCTTTAAATTCCAGTTGACCTTCAATCGTACTTAAATTTGCCATAACAGGAACTAAATTAACTACTATTCCTACTATTAATAATAAGGCAATTATCATCATCACAATTTTAAAAATCTTCACTTTATTTTTCCTACTCATTTTGCTTCCTTTCTAATTGTAACAAGACTAAACATATATATTATACCACATATTACTAAGTTTGTATGCAATATTTTTTTATTAAAATTTTTATTTTATTTTTTAAGTGGTTAATATTATATAACATAATATATCCTTTTTCTAGTGTTACAACATTACATTTTTGTAATATTATTTTAACAGTTATTTATTAAAAATTTTTTTAACATTTATTAATATTTTATTAATTATTGAAACCATTATAATTAAAAGATGAATCTAGTAATTATCCTAGATTCATCTTTGTTCCTCTTACTCTAAAAGATCTCTCAATTCTTCTTCCATTTTATAATATTCTATTGAAAGAATTCTTAAAGATGATATGTATTTTTTGATAATTGATACTAGCCTCATATCTACTTTCCAATATCTATCATCAAATAGCTTATCTGATACTTCTTTTGAAGTTTCCAGTAATGGAATCATCCCATTTTCACCATCTGAAAATAATTTGTGATCTTTGTAGTCAAAAGTTGGTAAGTCTAGTTCACATCCAAACATCCTGTATGCCTGTCTGAGTCTTTCTTCATATCTCTTGAATTCATTAAAAAATCCTAAGAATAACTGTTCCTTTTCTTTAACATACTCAAAGACTTCTTGCTCCTCCCGAGTAGGTGTTCCTAAATCTTCTAAAGGATTTGTGTAAATTGATAAAGTTACTGTTTGATTCCTCTTCTTGTTCATAATGATACCTCTTTCAAAATAAAAGTTTATTAGTTGCATAAGACTTTTTAGCCTATCTATATAATTATACCACTTTTTTTATAATGTGTCTATTATTTTTTAGGTCTATTAATACTATATCGTATATCTTCTTTTTTGTATTCTTCTGGTTTTAATCCTACTTTATCTCTCATATGATCTAATAATATAATCATAATTATAGTAGATATACATCCTACAATTATAAAAGTATTTGCCGTACTTGTTATAGCTAATAATCCTGAACACAGTAAAGATATAATAGCTATAGCTAAATTTGCAGTTAAATATCTTAATGCTGAAATTTTAGGTCTAATACCTCTATTAGTAAAGTTGTTCAAATATCTAGTCATTAATCCTAAATATGGACCTTTTATTGCAAACTGTATAGCAAATAATAATACTATTAATATCAAAGATGATTGTGATAATTTATCTTGGCCTATAAATCCAATACATATGCAAGATAAGACTAATGGTACTCCTAAGTATGTTAGAGTCTTATTTCTAAAACTATTATGTATCTTATCAGTTTGTCTTGTTGCTAATGCTGCTACCAATTGCAATATTGCAAATATAATTCCAAAATATTGCTCTGGTACATTCATTTCACTTAGCATACTACTTCTCAAATTTACGATTCCATATAACGTTCCTATAAAAACTGCATTAAATAAAATCAAATTTCGCATTCGTTTAGATTTTATAAAAAATTTAAATGAATCTTTTAACTGTTTCTTATATTCTGTAAATGTTACAGGTTTAATTTTTTCTTGTAATATTGTTGTATGTCTAAATCTAAATGAAATTATTGTTGATATTACACAACAAATAAAACATAAAATCATTGGAATGTATCCATTTATTACAAATGAGAAGCCAGCAACTACAGAAGCTAATGAATCAAAAATATAAAAATAAGAAGAGGATTTTCCATCAATCACAGAAAAAACTTTTCCTCTTTTTTTACTACCTGGTAATGAATCATATAATATGTTTGACTCACAGATTCCTTTTATTGAATATCCTAATGCATATATAAATTGAGTTATAAGCAATTCATAATATTTTGTCATGAATATCATAGCCAAAATACTCAATGAATATAATATATTTCCTAATATTAGACTATTCTTTTTTCCAATTCTATCTACTAATCTTGTTATTGGTATTTGCCAAAAAGTATTTGATAATGTATAAAATGCATCTGCCAATAATACTTCTGATGCTGTAAATCCTTTTACTTGTGTTAAAAATAAAAATATTATTGGAAAATAAAATAATAAATCCCATGATAACATCTTATATATTGGAAATATGCGTACGTTTTTCTTTCTATGTCTTACTATATGTTCTTTTGTATTTTTCATTTAATCCCTCTTTTATATTTCTTTTTCTTCTATTTCCCTTTTATTATTAGTAATACCGTTTATATTCTGAATAAGCTTTTTCTAATAATTTTGCATTTTCATTGTTTTTCTGCATATAACCTTTTTTATTTTTTTCTCTTTCAATTTTGCAATGCACCCAAGTGTCATAATAAGTATTTTCATCGTTTTCCTCTAAATTCTTTAAATATTTTATTGTTGAAAATAAATCTTCTGTCCACCAAGCACTATTATGTTCCTGTAAATTTGTTTGATATGCATATGATCTTTTATAATATGCTTCTTCCTGTCTAGTAAAATATAATCCAGCTCTCCAAACTTGAATTTTTTCTTTTTCTATTAATTCATCTATTCTATTTTGGACTAGTTTTTGTATTTCATCAATATTTATTTTTTTATATACTTTTACTCCATTTTTTATATTACTATAATCCTCATTAAAATCAGAATTATTTAATACTTCAGTGAATCTAAAAAAATGTACACAATTATTTAAAGTTTCATCTTTTAGATTCTTAATTTTTATTTCTGTTTCTATTTTATGAGTATTTAATAATGCTTCTTTTTGATGTATATCATGGTTTGTATAAAATATTATTCCATTAATAGCATCTTGCATATTCTCAAATTCATGTGTAAAAAATCTATCTATGCTAGGAGGATATTCCCAAAGTTTTATTCCTTCTACTTTATATTTTTTCATAAATTCTTGTCTAATTTCATTAGTACTCATATTATTACATCCTTTATATTTTATTTTCACATTGATTTTATCATTAAATAGCATTATAAATCAAGATATTTAATGTTTAAAATTTAATCTTTTTATTATTTTAATAAAATTAATAATGATATAACTTTATATTTTAATACAAAAAATTATCCTAAAATATTCTTGATATTTTAGGATAATTCCCTGTATACAATAAACTTTCTTATTTATATTGGTTATCAATTTCTTTTAAAATTACATCATGTGCACTACCTTCTGCGATACTAACATTAGAAACTAAAGTTAATCTCGCTTTTTCATGCAACTCTTGTATTGTTATACTTCCACAATTGCACATTGTAGATTTTATTTTAGCACAAGTTACAGCTAAGTTGTCTTTTAATTTTCCTGCATATGGAATATATGAATCAACACCTTCTTCAAATGAAAGTTTTTTATCTCCTCCCATATCATATCTTTGCCAGTTTCTAGCTCTGTTTGAACCTTCTCCCCAATATTCTTTTACATATCCGTTTCCTTTTCTAACAACTCTTGTTGGGCTTTCATCAAATCTAGCAAAATATCTTCCCATCATAACAAAATCGGCTCCTAATGCTAAAGCTATTGTTATATGATGGTCATGAACTATTCCTCCATCTGAACAAATTGGAATATATACTCCTGTTTCTTCAAAATATTCATCTCTTGCTGCAACTACATCTATAAGGGCTGAAGCTTGTCCTCTACCAATTCCTTTTGTTTCACGAGTGATACAAATAGAACCTCCTCCAACACCTACTTTTATGAAATCAGCTCCTGCTTCGGCTAAATATCTGAAGCCTTCTTTATCTACTACATTTCCTGCTCCAATTTTTACACTATCACCATATGTTTTTCTAACAAAATCAATTGTATTTTTTTGCCATACAGAATATCCATCTGATGAATCCATACATATCATGTCGACTCCTGCTTCAACTAATGCTGGTATTCTTTCTTCATAGTCTCTTGTATTAATTCCTGCACCTACAATATATCTTTTATTTTCATCTAATAAAGAATCTGGATTATTTTTTCTTTCTTCATAATCTTTTCTAAACACTAAATATTTTAGATTTCCTTCATCTGTTAAAATAGGTAAACACGCTATTTTATTTTCCCATATTATATCATTTGCTTCTGATAGGTTTATTCCCTCATGTGCTACAACTGCTTTTTCAAGTGGTGTCATGAAATTATCAATAGGAGTATTCATATCTTCTCTTGAAATTCTATAATCCTTGTCTGTAACTAATCCTAAAAATTTACCATTTGCTGTTCCATCTTCAGTTATCATAACTGTTGAGTGTCCTGTTTCTTTTACTAATTCAATTACATCTTTTAATGGTGTTCCTGATTTTACATTTGAATCACTTATGATGAAACCTGCTTTATGTTTTTTTACATGTTTAACCATTTTAGCTTGTGATTCTATTGATTGTGAACCATAAATGAATGCAACTCCACCCTCACGAGCAAGAGCTATTCCCATTTCTTCTCCTGAAACTGATTGCATTATTGCAGATACCATAGGTACATTTGCATAATATTTAGCTTCTTCTCCTTTTTTAAATTTTACAAGTGGAGTCTTTAAAGATACTTTACTTGGTATACATCTTTCATCTGTTAAATTTGGTAATAATAAAAATTCATTAAATGTTCTAGATATGTCTTCTAATATTTTTGCCATAATTTCCTCCTTAATTTTAATTAATAATATTAGCAACTAATAAGTTTAGATACTCATTAGTTGCTCCGATTTATGTATATTATATTTTAACATATAAATTTATTTATGTAAATAATTTTTTAGGATTTTTAATTTTTTTGCAGATTTTGGGGTCGGAGACAAAAATCAGCTCTCTTGTACTCCCATACTCATTCACACAAACTTAGTAAAACTATTAGATTAATAATTTATCTATTTAATTAGTTTTTCTGTTTCTTTAGCTATCATTAATTCTTCATTTGTTGGAATTAAATATACTTTAATTGATGAATCTTCTGTTGAAATTACTCTTTCTTCTCCTCTAATATTATTTTTATCTAAATCTAAATTTACTCCCATAAATCCTAACTTTTCGCAAATGCCTTTTCTTATATTTATTTGATTTTCTCCAATTCCTCCTGTAAATACTATATAGTCTACTCCATTCATTGCCATAGCATATTTTGCAATATATGTTGCTACTGAATAATTAAATTCTTCAATTGCTATTTTAGCCATTTCACTTCCATTATTTGATTCTTCTTCTATAACTCTAAAGTCAGGAGCTAATCCTGAAATTGCAGATATTCCTGCTTCTTTATTTAAGATATTTTCCATTTCTTCTGGTGTTAAATTTTCTTTTTTCATTATATATGTAACAACAGATGGATCTAAATCTCCACTTCTAGTAACCATTGATATTCCTCCAAGTGGAGTTAATCCCATACTTGTATCAATTGATTTTCCACCTTGAATAGCACATATACTAGATCCTTGTCCTAAATGACAAGTAACAATCTTTAAATCTTCTATATTTTTATTTTCTAATTCTGCAAGCCTATTAGAAACATACATATGAGATGTACCATGGAATCCATACTTTCTTACACTATACTTTTTATAATATTCATATGGTATTGGATAAATATATTTTTCCTTTGGAACTGTTTGATGAAATGCTGTATCAAAAACACCAACCATAGGTTTACTTGGAAATACTTCTTCACATGCTTCTATTCCTAATAAACATGCTGGATTATGTAATGGTGCTAAATCTGTATATTCTTTTAAAACATTTTTAACTTCATCATCGATTAATACTGATTTTGAAATCTTTTCTCCTCCATGTACTAATCTATGCCCTATTGCATTTATTTCATCTAAACTTTCTATAACTTTATATTCTGGATTTGTAAATTCTTTTAAAGTAATTTCTATTGCTTCTTTATGATTATATGCTGATTTTTTTATTTCCACTTTTTTACCACAAGCTTTATGTGTTAAAAAAGCTTCTTTTTCTCCTATTCTTTCATATTTTCCTGAAGCAACTACTTCTTCATTTTCCATATTAATTAATTGGTATTTAAGTGATGAGCTACCACAATTTAAAACTAAAATTTTCATTTTTTATATTCTTCCTTGTTTAATATATTTAGGTTTTTTTATTGAATATAATATATGTTGTATTCAAATAAGGTCAAATCCCTATAAACCTTCACATTCAATAATATTATACAATTTTTAATTACTATTATTTATTACAAATAGTTTTTAGTGTTTGTCTTGCTATCATCAATTCCTCATTTGTAGGAATTATAAACACTTTAATTTTAGAATCTTTTGTTGAAATTTCTGTTTCAACACCTTTTAATGTTCTATTATATTCTTTATTTATTTTCAATCCCATAAATTCAAAATAATTACATATAGCTTCTCTTGAAAGCTCTCCTTTTTCTCCTACTCCTGCTGTAAATGTCAAGACATCTATTCCATTCATAGCAACAATACATCTAGATACATAACTTGCAACTTGATAATGGAAATTATCTAATGCTAATTGTGCATGTGTTCCTCCTGCTGCTGCATCATTTTCTATGTCTCTAAAATCTACTGAAACTTGTGATATTCCAAAAACTCCTGATTGTTTGTTTAATATCTTTTCCATTTCATCTGGTGAAAGATTTTCTTTTTTCATTATATATGTAACAACAGATGGATCTAAATCTCCACTTCTTGTTCCCATAGGAATTCCTCCTAAAGGTGTTAATCCCATACTTGTTTCTACTGAAACTCCTTTATTAATTGCACATATACTAGCTCCTTGTCCTAAATGACAGTTTACTATTTTTAAATCTTTTACATCTTTTCCTAATAATTCTGCTACTCTATATGCCACATATTCATGAGAAGTCCCATGAAATCCGTATTTTCTTATTCCATATTTTTTATAATATTCATAAGGTATTGGATAAATATATCTTTCTTTACTTAAAGTTTGGTGAAATGCTGTATCAAAAACTGCTACCATTTTAATATTTGGTGCAAGTTTTTTACAAGCTTTCATTCCTAATATAGCTGCTGGATTGTGTAATGGTGCTAATTCACTACATTTTTCTATTTCGTCCATCACTTCATCTGTTATAAGTACTGGTTCTGCAAATTTTTCTCCACCATGAACCACTCTATGCCCTATACCAGCTAATTCTTCTAAGTTTTCTAAAACTCCATAATGAGGATTTACTAATCTGGTTAAAACAAATTTTATTGCTTGCTCATGGTCTTTTGCTGGATGCTCAAATTTATGTTTTTCTCCATTAACTTTATGTGTCAAAAATGAATTTCCTTGTCCTATTCTTTCATAATTTCCTTTTACTAACATTTCTTCAGTATCCATATCAATTACTTGATATTTTAAAGATGAACTTCCAGAGTTTAAAACTAAAATTTTCATATATAAATCCATTCCTTTCTTATTTTTCTAAAAGGCCTTCCCTAGTAGTGAAAGTTTTTTATTCCTTTCAAACTAAAATCCCCTCATTAAAAATTAGTATTTGCTTGAACTGCTGTAATTGCTACGACTCCTACTATATCATCACTATTACATCCTCTTGATAAATCATTTACTGGTTTAGCTATTCCTTGACATAATGGTCCATATGCTTCTGCTTTTCCTAATCTTTGTACTAATTTATATCCTATATTTCCTGCATCTAAATTTGGAAATATTAATGTATTTGCTTCTCCTTTTATAGGACTTGTAGGTGCTTTTGATTTTGCTATTTCTGGAATTATTGCAGCATCTAGTTGTAATTCTCCATCTACTAATAAATCTTTATCTTTTTCCTTTACTAATTTAGTCGCCCCAATTACTTTTTCTGTTAACTCTGAATGTGCACTTCCATGTGTTGAATATGAAAGCATTGCTACTTTAGGTTCTTTTTCTACTAATTGTCTAAAACTTTTTGCAGAAGATATTGCTATTTCTGATAATTGATCCATGTCTGGGTTTTCGTTTAAACCACTATCTCCAAAAATAAATACACCATTTTCACCTAACTCACAATTTGGAACTACCATTACAAAAAATGCTGAAACTAATTTTGTATTTGGTGCTGTTTTTAATATTTGAAGTGCTGGTCTTAAAGTATCAGATGTAGAATGTGCTGCACCAGATACTAATCCATCTGCTTTTCCTTCTTTTACCATTAACATTCCATAATATACTGGATTTAGCACTAATTCCTTTGCTTTTTCTTCAGTCATTCCTTTATTTTTTCTTAGTTCATACAATAAATTAACATAGTTATCATAATCTTCAGAAGATGATGGATTTATTATTTTTGCTCCACTTATATCTAGGTTATTTTCCTTTGCTTTTTTTAAAATTTCTTCATCATTTCCTATTAAAATTATTTTTGCAAACCCTTCTTTATTTATTTTTTGAGTTGCTTCTAATATTCGTATGTCATCTGCTTCTGGAAGTATTATTGTTTTTATGTTTTCTTTTGCTCTTGTTTTTATTTCTTCTATAAAAGACATTTTTATATAACCTCCTTTTTGTACTCTCATTATATCGGTATAATCAAAAAAGTACAAGTTCTTTTTTAAAAAAACTTGTACTTTTTTCTATTTAAAATATTTTCGGTAAAAATATTATTAATCCAACTACTATTGCCATTATAGCTGACATTAATACGGCACCAGCTGCTACATCTTTTGCTAATTTAGCTTTCTCATTTTTTTCAGGCATTGCAATATCCACAGTTGTTTCTATTGCAGTATTTATTAATTCTAATGATATAACTAAACCAAACAATATAATACATGCAATCCATTCCATTGCATTTATTTTAAAAACTAATCCAGCTGTTATAACAACTATCATTATAAAAAAATGAATTTTTAAATTTTGTTCTGTTTTCAAAGCCTCTCCTATCCCCTCAAAAGCATATTTGAAACTATTTCTTAGTTTTTTTCTTTTCTTTCTTAATTTAACCATTTCACGCTTATTCATTTTTTCTTCCTTTTCTATATTTAAATATGTTTTTACTGCTCCTATGTAAAGTACCAAATATGCTATTGATATTGCAAATCCTCCTATTACATCACTTGCATAATGTACTCCTAAATATATTCTACTAAATCCTATTAAAGGTATTAATATTGAAAGAAATCCACATAATATATATTTCAACTTCACATTTTTCATCTTTTTCCATATTAAATAAATTATTAGTCCGTAAAATGCCATACTTATCATTGAATGTCCAGAAGGAAAACTATATCCATTTTCATTTATTATCATATATCCTTCTGGTCTTGGTCTTTGAACTGTATATTTTAATATTTGATTTAATAAAGTAGATAATACTAAGTTAACAGTAATGCATTTTCCTATTTTTTTATTTTTTATAAAAACAAATGATGCTATCGTTATTGCTATCAGTGTATATGCAGATGCTAAATTAGTTATGATTTTCATTATTGCAGTAAGTGGTTCTGACCTTAAATTTAATATTACATTTTTATAAATTACTGTATCTATTGTTAATTGTTGACTGTTAAAAATATCTTCTAACATCATTAATACAATTATTACACATAATAAAATTGTTATCCATTTATAATTTTTTTCTATAATTCTTTTCAGCATTTGTAATTCCTTTCATTTTTCATCTATTTCCTCATTTTTATTGTATGCAAAATGTTTTTTCTTAACTCTATATATTATTCGCACCTATTTGCTTTTTTCACATACTGCAAGTTCAAGTGCTTTATTACAATTTTGTATATTTACATTATTTAACCTTCCAGCAAATTCTCCATCTAATGTCCATGCCACTTCTTCCTCAGTTTCAATTTGTATTTTATTTGCCTTAAAATAGACAATATCCCTATTCCAGCTGTAATCTTTTTCCCTATATGCTGTTAATATTTTAAAATATCCTGATAAATTCTTCGGTTTTCTGATAAAAATACATTCAAACTTCCCATCTTCTAAACTTATTTCATTTCTGTCAAACCATTCAAACCCAGCTATTGAAGCAGAATTACTAATTCCACCATAAATAAACTCTCCTTCTAACTCCTCGTCATCATATTTTATTTTGACTTTATATGTGGGTATTTTTACTATTTCTTTAATAGCTTTCATATAGTATGCAAATCTTCCATATTTATTTTTTAATTTCTGCGAAGTCATATAAGATACATCTGTCATTATTCCAAAAGCTGCAACATAGCAAAAAAACTTTTTATTATTAAATTCTCCTATATCTATTACTTTTGCTTTTGATTGTAATAATCTTTTTGTTATTGAAATATCTTTTATAGGCATTTCCAATGATTTTGCTAAGTCATTAGTAGTTCCAAGTGGTATATATGCAACAGTTACATCTTTTATTTCTTTTTCCATAAATGCAGTTACCACTTCATTTAAAGTTCCATCTCCTCCACATACTAGGATTAAATCTTTTCCTTCTATATTATCTTCTACAATTTTTTTAGCATTATACTCTTTTTTAGTAAGATATAAGTCCATTTCCATATCTTGATTCTTCAAATTGTTTCTTATTTCATCTATATGTTCTGTTATATTTCCTTTTCCAGACGCTGGATTTATTATTGCCAACACTTTAATACTCAACTTTTTGTCCTTCTTCCTTTTATTGATTTCGTTTTCATATTTTATCATTTTTTTATAAAATAGTAAATAAATTTTTTATTAAAACTATACCATACAAGTATACAACAAAAACTGAACGACTAAAATTCAATAATCGTTCAATACTAATTTACAATTGATTTGTAAAATCTTTATAATATTTATCTTCTAAACCTTTATACATAATATCCTCATAATAATCATCGTCTCTATATTCTTCATAATGTTTTTCTTCTAAAATCCAATCATCACTACTTAGTGCTACAAATCCCCCTATAATTGATAATGTTATAACTACTATAATTCCTATTATAATTGTTGACAAATATGTTCCAAATATTATTGCACCTACTTTTATACATTTTTGAAAACCTGTCATTTTATGCTAACACCTCCAAACATACAAAAAGCATTTATATAAATTGTTGGTAATTGTTCACTGTATTTTAAATTTACTTTTTTGCTAACTCCTCCAAAGATTGGTGTAGATTTAATTTTTATATTAATATTTTCGGGTACAATTATATCAATTCCTCCAAAGACTGCACTAGCTTTAATTATTTGATCTTTTTTTATTATTGCATTTTTTAAGTTTAATTCTACACTACCAAATATAGCATCTAAACTAGCACCTTTAAATTCCTTTTCTTTGAATGATGGTCTTGCTTCTCCAAATGTTGCACAATATTCTTCTAAATCTTCATTATTATTTTTCATTTCTTTTATCTTATTTGATAGTCTTCTATCAAATTTATCTTTAAATATTAAATTTAATCCTATCAATATCAATGCTACTGGAAATATTAATTTCATAATCATTCCAAAGTCTAATATATCTATACAAGCTAAAAATAGGATAATTCCAACTATTAACCAAATGATACTCCAAGTTTTATTTTTTCTTGCTATCATTTCTATAAAACTTGGTATTATAATTAGGAAAGTCCACCAACCATCAAAAAATAAATTTATATGTGTTATTTCAAAAACATTTAAAGTGCAAATTATTCCTAAAATAATTAATACTATTCCCCATAGGGTATTAGCAACTTTTCTCATATCAAAATCAATTCCTTTCTTTTTTCTTAGAAGGATATATATCTATAAAATTTCTATTATCCCATGTAAAATCCTTCTTATAACATATATACATTTTACTATTTTTTATATAATATTTCAATTATTTTTACCCTTTTATTTATAAATTTATTTTATAACTTTCTTTTTTAATTTGCCATTTATAAATCTATTTACTATACATAATGAAATTCTTACTTGCTGTTAACAATTGTTATTTTTGTATTATATTAATGTTTTTATATATAAGAACATTCTATTTTAGGAACTGCATAATATTTTTTATCTTTTTCATGTATTTTTTGTTGAACTTCTCTTTTTAGCTCTTCTTTATCTATTTTTTCTTCTCTAGGAATCACTAAATCAAAAATCAAGTTTATCCTATCTCCACCATCAGTCATTCTAAAATCATGTATTGAATATTCATTATTAATATCTTTTACTGTTTTCTCTGTAAATTCTTTCATTTCCATTATTTCTTCATTATCTACTGCTATTGGGTCCATATGTATTGTAGTTATACAATTAAATTCATTTAATATATCTTGTTCCATTTGGTCTATTATATCATGAGCTTTGCAAATATCACTGTTTTCTGGAACTTCTGCATGAAATGATACTATTTTTCTTCCTGGTCCATAATCATGTACCATCATATCATGAATTCCTACTATCATATCATATTTCCTTGTAAATTTTTCAATTGCTTCTACAAAATCAGCATCAGGTTTTTGACCTAATAATATATCTGAAGTTTCTTTCATTGCTTTTATTCCTGTAACTAATATAAATATAGAAACTAATATACTAACATATCCATCAATAGTAATTCCTGCAAATTTTGCAATAAGAGCTGATACTAATACTACAAATGTTGAAATCACATCTGATATGCTATCATATGCATTCCCTTTTATTGCTTCCGAATCTATTAATTTTGCTATCTTTTTATAAAAAACAAATAACCATAATTTTGTTACAATTGCTATTCCTAAAACAATAAGAGTTATATTACTTATATCTGGCATTGACGGATTTATTATTTTATCTATTGATGACCTAAATAATTCTAACCCTACTAAAATTATTAATACATCTACAATGAAAGCTGTAATATATTCCATTCTTCCATGTCCCCAAGGGTGATCTTTATCTACTTTTTTCTGAGATAATTTAAATCCAATCATTGTTACAACTGAAGAACCTGCATCTGTAACATTATTTAACCCGTCAGATATTATTGACATTGAATTTGAAATAGCACCTATTATTATTTTTACAATTGATAGCAATACATTTACTATAATACCTGTTATACTAGAAAGAGCTCCATATTTTTCTCTTATTTTTAAATCTTTTACATTTTCTTTATCTTTTATGAATAATTTTATCAATAAATCTGTCATCACTTTCTCCTTCTTAAAAATTGATTTCCTTTGAATTTTTCTTTAACCATTTGTCTATTTCATCGTAATTAGGTATAAATTTTTTTACTAAATCATAAAATTTTTTGCTATGATTTTTGTATATAATATGGCATAATTCGTGAACTATTATAGCATTTATTACATCTTCTGGCAACATTATTAATCTTGAACTAAAATATAATTGTCTCGTTAATGGTTTGCAGCTACCATACTTACTTTTTGCATCTCTTACATTAAAAGAAGTATATTCTATTTTTGTAATCTCTTTCCAATATTTTAGTTTATTTTGTAGTAATTTTTCTGTTTCTTCTTTAAAAATCTTCTTCATGATTTTATCTACATTATATTTAATTATTTCTTCATCTATTATATTTCTTGGAATACATATATCAAATATTAGATTATCATTATCTATAAATATCTTTATTTTATTATTTTCACTTTTTTTCCTTTTTATCTCATAATATTTTCCTCTATATAATATTTTTTCGCCTGTTATCCAATGTTTTATTTCATCACTATTTAATCTATTAATTTCTAAATATTTTGAGTATATTTCTTCTTCATTTTGTTTTACTATTTCTAATATCTTTTTATTATTTATTCGTTTAGGTTTGCTTATATTTAATATTACTCCATTAAAATACATTTTTATATTTTTAGTATTACCATAACTTCTTATTATTGTATTAACTTTTTTATCTTTTATTTCTAAAACCATTTTAGCCATTATTAGTCTATTCCCTTCAAGTATGTATTTAAATAAATATTTTTAGATTTATTTTTGCTATATTATATCTTTTTTAATTTTGCTACAAAAAATCCTTCCTTATCTTTTGAGGGTAGTATTCTTATTGTTTTTTTTATACTAGAATCTACATCTTCTGTGAAGCCTTGCATTTTTTCTTTAAATTCAATATCAATGTCTAATAACTTAATATTAAGATTTTTTATTGCCCAATCTAATACTTCTTCGTTTTCTTGTAAATTTAATGTACAAGTAGAATATACCATTATTCCACCTTTTTTCAATGAGTCATATGCACTTTTAAACAATCTTTTCTGTAATTTTGAAAGCTGTAAAACTGTTTTCTTAGACCAATTTCTATAAGTTTGCACATTATTGCCTAGAAATCTTCCTTCTCCACTACATGGTGCATCTAATAAAACTTTATCAAAATATTCTTTATATTCTTTTCCTATACTTTCACCTCTTCTATTTATTACTTCAATAATTTTAGCACCTTGCATTTCTACATTATATTTTAATCTTTCACATCTAATAGCATCTAATTCATTTGCTAAAATATAACCTTTATTATTCATCATTCCAGCCATTTGAGTAGTTTTACTTCCAGGCGCTGCTGTTAAATCTAGTACATTTTCTCCTTCTTTTGGATCTAAGATTACTGGAGGTATCATGCTAGATAAACTTTGTAAATATAAATATCCTTTATCATATATGTCTAATTTTTTTATTTGTTTTTCTTTTACATTTTTAATTACTAATGCATCATTATACCATAAAACTCTATCAAATTTTATATTATTTTCTTTTAGATATTTCATTAATTCATGAATAGAACATTTTATTTTATTTACTCTTAAGGTTGTATTTCTATCTCCTAACATTCCCACTAATATTTTGTCTACTGTTAATGGTGTAAATCTAGTATATAACTCATCTATAAAATCTTTTGGCAATCTGTTTTTTAATTCTAATATTGATAACATTTTGTTGTCTCCTTTTCGATAGTTTTTAATATTATATTGTATTTTTGTAATAATATCAATTCTTATATAGATTCTTTTGTATTATTTATAATTCATTCCTATAAATTGTTTCTCAGATTTATCATTATTGTTGAAATATTTTTTAATTAGTACATATAAATAGCTTTACATAATTTTTCTTGTTTAATACTTGAATTTACTAAAAATACATAGTATAATAATATAGTAACATGTAGATATGAATTTTCGAAAGGAGTTACTATGAGCATTACAAATAAATGCTATTTATCACTTTCTGATGTGGAAGACATTTATAAACATTTGAATGGTTCTACTCAAGGATTAAGTGCTTTTCGGGAGGAAGCAAAAAAGATTGCCATAAAATGTGGTCGCTATGAATTTCGAGAAGAAGAAAAACTCTTTAGACTTTTTCAAGCATATTTGCCTGAAGTCTTAGAAAGAAAAAATATCAATAATTTCGGTGAATTAATGCAATATTTACCAAATGATATTTTAACTTTCTTATAATTCTAAAAACTGCATAAAGAAAAATATATTTCTTTATGCAGTTTTTTTATTTGTTAATTTCTATTTTACTATTTTTCCTCCTCCTAACACTATATCATCTATATATAAAACTAATGATTGTCCAGGAGTAATAGCCCTTTGTGGCTCTAAAAAATTAACTTCAACAGTTTTATTATCAATTTGGTTGATGATTGCATCTGCTTCTTTTGCTGAATATCTTACTTTGGCTTTTACCTTCATATTTTCAATTTTATTTTCTGTTAATAAATTATTAAAATCTGTTATTATTGCTTTTGGGCTGAAAATTTCTTCTTCTTTTCCAACTATAACTTCATTTTTATCTTTATCAAGTTTAACTACATACAGTGGATACTTACTAGATATTCCCAAACCTTTTCTCTGTCCTATTGTATATTTATATAGACCTGTATGCTTTCCTAATATATTCCCTTTAGTATCAACAATATTTCCCTTTTTTGATTTCAAATTATTTTCTTCTAAAAATCGTACATAATTATTATCTGGTATAAAGCATATATCTTCACTATCTTTTTTATTAGCAACTTCTAATCCGTGTGTTCTTGCTATTTCTCTTATTTCATCTTTGTTTTCAAACTCTCCCAAAGGAAAAATTGTATCTTGTAATATCTCTTTTTTTACATTGTATAAAACATAACTTTGATCTTTTCTTATAGAATCTGATTTTTTTAATACTTTTTGATTCCACTTTTCATCATATTCTATTTTAGCATAATGACCTGTTGCTAAATAATCACATCCTAATTCTTTTGCCTTTTTATGCATTATATCAAATTTTATATATCTATTACATTTTATACATGGGTTTGGTGTCTCACATATAGAATAACTGTCTATAAAATCTTTTATTACGTACTTGTAAAATTCTTTTTTTAATTCTATTGTTATATGTTTTATACCTAATTTTTCACAAACTTTTTTAGCATCTTTTACAGTAGTTATATTATTACAACTATCTCCAAATAATTCTAAGGTTGCACCTATTACTTCATATCCTTGTTCTTGTAATAATATTGCTGAAACAGAGCTATCTACTCCTCCACTCATTCCAAGTAATACTTTACCTTTTTTTTCCATATTTTATGCCTTTCTTTATTTTTTATGTTATTTGTTATTTTATATTTTGATTATTATTTATTTTTCAGAACTCTTTAATAGAATATCATATTTTTGATATTTTTGCAAATTAAAATAGCTATTATAAAAAGCACCTCAAATATGAAGTGCCTTTCTTATTGTATAGGAAAAATCTGCTTTTCTTATTTTTCAATCAAATTATTTTCATCTTCCAATAAAATTTTTTCATTTATCAATTCATCAGAATGTGACCCACCTATTATTTCTCCTGTTGTTGCATCAACATAATAAGTATATCCGTAAACTTTCATTATAATTAATGACAACACACCATACTTTTCTTGCCCTCTTCTCTGTTTCAAAAGCAACTGCATCGTCTTTTAATTTATATGTATTTTCTCCTGTCTTTTCTGTATTAAGTGTACCATTTTCATATTCTTCTTTAAAATTTTCTCTTAAATATATATCTTCATTCATTTCTTTTATTCTAATTTCAGCCTTTGTTTCTTTTATTGTTTTGTTCTTTTCTATTTGTTTGTCTTTTTCGACTGTTATATTTATTGCTTGTTCTTTTGATATTTTCTGTTCATTATTTTCATATGGTATATTTTTTAAAGTTAAAGAATATAGTCCATTTATTGTTGGTACCCACCCAATACTTATTTGCTCTGATTTATTTATTAAGTTATCATATTTTCTATAAAAATCTGCATACCAGATATATGATGCTTCATCTGTTTCCATATTTCTTCTTAAACAAACCAACTCATATTCGCCATCATACCCTTCTGGCCTATATTTTTCTAATAATTCTTTTGCTACACTTCTAGCTTCTTCTCTTGTAATTCCATAGTTGTATGGAATTTTATAATTCCAAGTTGGAATATTTAAAAATTCTACTTTTCCACTTTCAGCATCAATTTGCATAGATACTTTTTCAGTACTCACATGCCAAATCTTATCATTTCTAAAAAAGTTCTTTGCCAAATTTAAATCCTTTATTTTTTCTTCTTCTAATCCTATTTTCTTTAAATAATTGTTTGCTATTTCTTCTGCTTTTTCTTGTGTTATGCATTCTTTTCTTTCTTCGTCTGTTAAATTTTGATTAATTTTATATTGCTTTGGTTCTTTCCATATTTTTTCACTTACTACTGTTCCTGTCGCATATACTAATCCTGTTCCTATACCTAGTGTAATAACAATTGTTGCTACCGTTTTTAAGATTTTAGTTGACTTTGGCATATATTTTTCCCCCTCTATAAATTTGGATATAGCTATTTTTACCTGTGATTTTTTTATTATCCTTTCTATTATTTTATTTTCTTCCATAGCTATACCCCCTTTTTTCTAATTCTTTTCTTAATTTTTTTCTGATTCTTGATAATCTTGATTTTGCTTTTATTTCTGTAATTCCTAATATATTGGCTATTTCTTTTATGTTTTTTGACTCGTAATAATAATATGTAAAAATATTCTTATCCTCTTTTTTCATTTTCGTTAATTCTTCTGTTACAATATCTATTTTTTCTTGTTCCTCTGCTTCATTGTGTGTAATCAATTTTATCAGATAAATAATTTTGTAATTCGTCAATATTTTTAATATTTTCGTTTATATTTTTAATATCTCTTTTCTTTTTTCTAAGTAAATTTTTTGTTATTCCTGCTATATATGGTGAAATTTCCTTATTTATATCTAATTTTTCTTTATTTTTCCATATAGTAAGAAATACATCTGATGCAATTTCTTCTACATCTTCATTGCTAAATAAATATCCACTATTTTTTATAATAATATATACATATCCGAGCATATTCTTTTATTATTTTTTCTATATTGATACTTCCTTTAAAAACAAACTCCTTTATTTTCTTATTCCTCATTTCGCTTTAAAGCTCCTTTTTTAGATATCTGACTATATATTACCATTTTTTTAATAAAGGTAACATTGACATTAGAAAAAAGTAGATATTTTAGATTTAGTATTTTAAAATATCTACTTTTTAGTACTTATATAATTATATAAACTTTTTTCGTAATATAAATTCTCCTCTTTATTTCTTGAATTTATCTATTTTAATATTTTTTCTTATGTAGAGTTTATTTTAAATATAACACAGCAATGCATTCTACATGCGTTGTTTCTCTCTGGTTGCAGTATTATTTGAATGTTGTTTATTGCTTGTAGCAGTAAATTCATCTTTGCAATTTATCTCACTACCGTTTTTACAAATAAACCTTATTGTATATGGATTTATTGTTCCTTCTTCTTGGATTTCTCCAATAATTACTTTATCAATTAAACATTCAAACACATCTTTATCAAACTTTGGTATTATATCTATATTTTTAAATAAACTTTTGAACTTATTTAATCTCTGTTTAATACTTTCTGTCCTGTTTGTTTCTTTTAGTAGGTTTTCTATCTTTGAATTAATTTTTATTAGTTCTGTATCTAACTCATCAAATTTTAAAGTATATTGTTCTTTATTGATTCTTCCTTCTAAATTTAATTCTAATAAATTATTAAGTTTCTTGTTTATTTTTTCTTTATCTTTTTCTAATTTACTTACTAATGTTTCTGTAGTATTTTCTTTTAAGATATTTTCTATCTTTTCTAAAAATGTTTCAATTATTTTTCTGTTATCATTACACAATATTCTATAGCCTTGTACAAAACAATCTTCTATTATTTCTTCTGCTATTGCTTTACAATGTGGGCATTCTTCTTTTCCTTGTTTTGCTCTTTTTATGCATTGCCATACTGCTTTTTCACAGCTTCTATTTGCATTCCAATTTCTTCTTGTGAGTAATGAGCCACAAAAAGCACAATATAGTTTACTGCTAAAAGGATATTTTTTACTGTAATTATCGTTTCTTCTTCCTGTTTCTCTATTTCCTGCTCTTTTTGTTCTTATTTCTTGTACTCTATCAAATAATTCTTTGCTAATAATTGGTTCGTGATGTTCTTTGTAATAATGTTTGTCTACTTCTCCTAAATTGCTTAATCTTTTATGTGATATTGGATCTATTGTAAATGTTTTTCCCATTAGCACATCTCCAATATATTTTTCGCTTTTTAGGATTCCTCTTATTGTTGATTCACACCATTTTGTTCCACCTTTTGGAGTTTTTATTCCTTTAGCTGTTAGTTCTTTTGCTATTGTACTTGAACCTATTCCTTCTACATATCTTTCAAACATATATCTAACAATGCTTGCTTCATCTTCATTTATTGTTATTTCTTTTGTTTCAATATTGTAATTATATCCATAACAACCATTGTAACCAATTAACTCTCCTCTGTCTTTTTTCATTTTTAAACCTAATAGAACATGTGAAGATATATTTTCACTTTCTTGTTGTGCCATAGCGCTTAATATTGTTAGCATTAGTTCTCCTGCACCTGTTGTTGTATTTAGATTTTCTTCTTCAAAAAGAATTGCAATATTTTTCTCTCTTAGCATTCTTACATATTTTAAAGTATCTAATGTGTTTCTAGCAAATCTTGATATTGATTTTGTTAATATCATATCAATTTTTCCTGACATAGCATCAGCTATCATTCTCATAAATTCTGTTCTTTTAAAATCTAGTGTTCCTGTTATTGCTTCATCTGCATATATTCCTGCAAACTGCCATTCTGATTTACTATTTATTTTTTCATCATAATACTTTAATTGTGATTGATAACTATTTAATTGTTCTTCATTGTCTGTACTTACTCTGCAATAGGCACATACTCTTAATCTTTCTCTTATTGTAGTGCCTGTTACTCTATTTATTCTTCCGTTTGTTTTCTCTATGACTTGAATTTCCATCTTTCCTCCATTCCGCCTAGAGATAAAACTTAAATATTTTATATCATTTTTTCAACAAAAAGTAAATTGATATTACAAAAGTTTGTAGTCTTTTAAGATTTTTCTTTTTATTTCTTGATATTCTGCTTCTGTTATTAAGTTTTCTCTAAACAAATTATTTAATAGTGATAATTCCATGCTACAATTTAGCATATCATTATCTTTTAAATTGTTAGAATTATTAACTTCTATTTCGTACTTATGTAGCATGAAATTTTGCTCCTTTTCTTTAAATTTGAAAAAGAAAAAGAGCTAAGAAAAATTAGTTTTTTTAACTAATCTTTCTTGCTCTCACTTTTTCATGCTACCATTATATTACCCTGTTTTTATAAAATCAATTCCCTTTTATTTCCCTTATTTCTATTTTTTTAAATTTTCCTTTGTAATTTCTAATTGTTTTGGTTCTTTCAAAACTTTATCTACTATACTTTCAGTTGACATCTTTTCGTATCTTTCATTTAATGTCTCTCTTAATTTAAATAATCTTTTTTTAGCTGTACTAACTAATTCTAAATAAGTACAAGCACATATTTGTTTTGTTTCTTCCATTCTAACACTTCTAGAAATATTATTAGATACCTTATCTCCAACTACATACGCACATATGCTAGGTTTAGATGGAAGTGATGTAGAATTATATAGTGCATTGACATATGTCATTGCCTGACTTATTTCATCTTGTTCAATTGTAAAAAAGCCTTTTTTTAATTCTATTATCAGTATTTTTTTATATTCATTTAAACTCACTTTGTCATTCCAATCTTCAAAGCCATATGGTGCAATAACTGATTCTTCAAATACTACAAGATCTGGTCTTCTATTTGGTTCTTCAAGTTCAGTATATTTTAAATTTTTAAATACATCTTTAACTATAGTATTTAACCTTTTATTATATGTATACATTTCAGAATCGTATTCTGGACCAAATAACCATCTTGCTTGAGCAACTAAAGGGTGAAGTGTATGTAATTCATCTGTATGTTTATCCGAACACAACCTTTCTATTGCTTCTACAACCAAAACTCTTTTGTCTATAGTATCAAGTGTTAATTGAATATCTTTAATATTCCAATTATCAAGAATAGTATTTAAAGCATCTATGTCATCTTCTGAGAATGATGATAATTTTTTTAATAGTTCTTGTCCGTTTCTTAATTTTTGTATATTAATCATTGTTTCAACTGCTAAATCTACTGTTTCTATTGATAAATCTGGCTCTTCTTCAATAATATTATCTATAAACTCTGCAACTTCACTTTGTGATGATTTGTTTAACTCTTTTATCTCATCTATTCTATTTCTTACAATTTCTAATTTGGTTTCTTGCCTTTTTTCTTTACTAATCTCGCGTATATAATTATCTACATATTTTGCAACCTCTTCAAATACTTCGTTTGTTCTATCATTATCTTTGAATGCTGTCCAATCTGGCAATACATCTTCATACATATCCTCTGTTTGAACTACTACCGTATATCGTTTTGCTATTTGTGTTCTACCATCTCTTATCATTCTATTTCCTAATTCCCAAGAAGGTTCTCCCACTAGCCTTTTTCCTACCCAAAATGCAATACCATGATATACAGATTTTTTGGCAGTTTTATTTGAATCAATAATATAAATTCTTAATTTTATTCCATTTTTTAGTATTATTTCGTCTTCTTTTTGCAAACCACTATGTTTGGATAAATCAACAACTACATTATTAATTTTTACTACAAATCCAGGATCAAATAAATATCTTGCTGAAAGAACATCAGTAATACTTTTAACATCAGGTAAATTTTGAGTAAGAAATGTAGACAATTCTGTTCCATGTCCTTCTTTTTTATATACTTTTGCATTATATATTTTAAAAGGTCTTTCGCCATGAGATAAATCTATATCACAGCTAAAACAATTTCCATTTTTCCAAGTTTCTATATGATATGAATTTGAAAAACAAAACATACTGTGTCTTCCAATTCCATTCCTTCCATAAGCTTTTCTTATCATTCCTTTTGATTCTGGTGGAAATTCTACATCAATACCTTGATTTTTTAATCTATTATAACTTAATGTTAACCATCTATGATTGAATTCATCTTGAGTCATTCCAGTTCCGTCATCTCTAATAATTATTTTTTCATGCTCTTCTAGAGGTATCGTTATATCTACTTCTTTAGCTCCTGCATCCCAAGCATTAGCAATAAGCTCTGTTAAAGCATTGTCTGGTTTCTGTGTTACCGTACCTGTTGTTCTTTGAATATAATCTTCTTCAAATATAGTTACTTGTTCATATTCACTACTCATATTCTTCTCCTACAATATTTTTATATACTATATCATAAAATTCAAATATATTCAATAATGATGCTATAGTTATTTCATTCAAGTTCACTCGGTGAACTTTGTAATTTATTTATTCAGCATTTGTTCATTTAGTGAACTAATTTTAGTACACCGGGTGAACTTTTCCTTAAAAAGGGTTCATTTAGTGAACTTTCACACTCTAAACGGCATTTTTTTGGGGTTCACTCGGTGAATTTCTGCATCACTTTTGCATAAAATTTTTGTTCTTTGATTAACTCTTGAAGGCTTGTCCTTCAATGTGTATAGGCGTTGCGTGATGCACGCTATCCTGCCCTCATTTTTTATGAGGTATTTTCGGGGTATATGCATTTACTATATTAAATATACTTATCCTTAAATCCTCTTAGCCGAAAAAATAATGTGCTTTTAAAATTTAGTCAAGGTTGTGCAAACGCACATTCATTTTAACCTTGACTTGATTTTATAAAGCACATTAAAATTATTTTAGAGGTTTTATTACATTTATTGTTCCAACAATCCAGTTCTTGGCGTTTTGAGTATTATCTAATAAATATTTTCCTCTATATCTTTCATCATTTCCAAAAGGATAAAAATTTAATATTTTATTAACATATTCATTATCCATTGATGTTAACTGTTTTATTCTGTTAAAGCAACTTTCAGTTATTTCATCCATCTCTTTAAACTCATCTTTAAAATATAGATTACTTTTATATTGGCTCATAATAATAGTGCCTATTTTCTTATCTAAAAAGAATTTTTCAAATGTAGAAAATACTTTATTACTTATTTCATCAATCTTTGCTTTATCTTTTCCTAGTTCTATCCATGCTTCTGTTAGCATATCTTTAAAGTTATCGTTGTTTAGATTTTTATTATAATAATTTTGCATAAACTCTGAAATTATCATATCATCTATGCAATGATTAGATAATAATAAATCAAACTCATTTGGAACGTCATTAAATGCATCTTCAAAGTTTTTATTTATGCATATAATTTTAGCTTCTGGAATAATCATTTTATATTTTTCTTTTACATATTCTAAAACTTCCGTATTTGTATCTATAATATATAAATTCCCTTTAAATTTTATCTCTTTTAAAGCATAGGCTATTTTATATCTAAATCCGTGGTGCTATTTCAACTACATTTTTTATATTTCCCAAAGGTATTTCTTTTATTATTTTTGAAAACAATTGTCCTATATACCATTCCCATTCATCATCAGCAATATTATCATTAAATTTCATATTACATTCCTCTTTATTATTAATTATTTCTTAAATAAAAAAAGTATTTTTTTCTCTAATTCTTATGAGAACAAAATACTTCTTCATAATTTAATTTACAACCAAAGAGTATTATCTCTCTTCGTTTCCATCTCCTGGCTCTTGATTACCAATTCCACCCATCATTCTTCTAAATCTAGCTTTAGTTTCTGGATCCAGTTTATCTATTTGATCTGGTACTTTTTTCTCTGCTCTTTCTAAATCTTTTTTTGCAGAATCTAACTCGCTTTGTCTGTCCGCAACAACTTCTCTACATCTTTCTACTTCTTCTAAAAGTTCCAGCATTTCAACCATTGGAGATTTGCTTTTTCTGTTTGCCCCTCTTGTTTCTCTGCTTACCATTACGCCATCTTCTACTGAATTTACAATTGTACCTCTTCTATTTGTACTTCCTTTCCCATCATAACTAGTTGATCTATAAGTTGGTGTTCCCATAATATTACCTCCTAAAATTTTCTATTTCATACATATATATAATAACATAAAATTACAATTTAGTCAAATTTCGCTGTTATTTCGTATGAGTTTTTATGACTGGGGATTGCCCTAGATTTCAATATTTTTAAGCTTTAA
>USFW01000001.1 GCA_900553985.1 uncultured Clostridium sp. | reverse complement strand
AAAGAATTAGAAAAAGAATTAAATAATTTAAAAAATAATTATAATTTAAAAATTAATTTAGAAAAAGAAAAAATAAAAAATAAATATATAAATAAATTAAATAATTATAAAATAATTAATTTAATTAATTCAGAAAATATAAATTATGAAATAGAAAAAATGCAAAAAGAAATAAATAATAGAAGAATTAAATTACATGAATTAGAAATTGATAAAGAAAACATAGAACCTAAATTAGATAATTTATCAAAAATAGAAGAAGAATTAGTTAACAATAATGAAGAGAAAGTAAACTTGAAAAAATTAGAACAAAGTATGAACTTAGCAAAAGAAATTTTAAACAAAGCATATGAAGAAATGAAAAATACAGTTACCCCTAAGTTTACAGAGAACTTATCCACAAATATTTCTAAGATAACAGATGGAAAATACAAACATGTTAATGTATATGACGAAAATGGAATGGTTGTAGAATTAGAAAACGGAAATTATGTAGAAGCAAGTAGATTGAGTGTTGGAACAATAGACCAATTATATTTATCATTAAGATTATCAATGATAGATGATTTATCAGAAGAAAAAATGCCAATAATTTTAGACGAAGCATTTGCTTATTTTGATACAGAAAGATTAAAAAATATATTGAAATATTTAAGTGAAGAATATAATAATAGGCAAATAATAATTTTAACTTGTACAGAAAGAGAAAAAGAAATATTTGAAGAAGAGAATATTGAATATAATTTAATTAATTTATAGAATTTAGAACAATAAGTTTATAAATAAAAAATAAATTATAATATGTCCTATACAATAAAAAAGGCTACAAGAAAAGTTAAAAGCAAAATTTCTTGTAGTCTTAAAATATTAAAGTTACATTACTTGAAAAATCAACCAATTTATATTATAATATTGAAAGTATTTAAAAATAAAGGAGAAATTATATATGTTTGAAAAGTTAGAAGCAGTAGAAAAGAGATATGAAGAATTAACAAAAATGATTAGTGACCCAGAAGTAATATCAAATCATACAGAATGGCAAAAATTAGTAAAAGAACATGCAAGTATAGAAGATGTAGTATTAAAATTCAGAGAATATAAACAAGTAAAACAAGCAATGGAAGAAGCAGAAGAATTAATGAAAGATCCAGAAATGAAAGAATTAGCAGAAGAAGAATATTATTCATCTAAGGAAAAAGTTCCAGTAATAGAAGAAGAGTTAAAAATATTATTAATACCAAAAGACCCAGATGACAACAAAAATATAATGTGTGAAATTCGTGCAGGAGCAGGAGGAGAAGAAGCAGCATTATTTGCAGGAACTTTATTTAGAATGTATGCAATGTATGCAGAAAGAAAACGCTGGAAATTAGAAGTATTAAATGAAAATGAAACAGGTCTAGGTGGTTATAAAGAAATATCTTTTATGATTACAGGAAAAGGTGTATATAGTAGACTAAAATTTGAAAGTGGTGTTCATAGAGTACAAAGAGTACCAGATACAGAAAGTAGTGGCAGAATACACACATCAACAGCCACAGTTGCAGTTTTGCCAGTAGTAGAAGATGTAGAAATAGATATAAATCCAGCAGATATAAAAATGGAAGTGTTTAGAGCATCAGGTGCTGGAGGACAACACATAAACAAAACATCATCAGCTGTAAGATTAATTCATGAACCAACAGGAATAGTAGTAGAATGTCAAACAGAAAGATCACAATTCCAAAATAAAGACAATGCTATGAAAATGTTAAAAACAAAATTATATGAAATAGAAAAACAAAAACAAGATAGTGAAATATCAAATGCTAGAAAATCACAAGTAGGTTCAGGAGATAGAAGTGAAAAAATTAGAACATATAATTATCCTCAAGGAAGAATTACAGACCATAGAATAGGAATGAGTATATATCAAATGGAAAACTTCTTAAATGGTGATATAGATGAAATGATAGATAACTTAATAGCAGCAGACAGAGCTGAAAAATTAAAAGGGGAAGAATAGAAGTATTATAAAGTAGTTTTGACTAGAATTAAAGTTGGAACTACTTTATTTTGTATAAAAATTAAAAAAATAAAGTATAAAAAAATTGACAAAATGCATAATATAGTATATACTAAGTATATACGAGAGGAGCTGATAAAAAATGACAACAACGATTCAAAAATGGGGAAATAGTCAAGGTATAAGAATACCCAAGACAATATTAGATACAGTTAAGTGGACAGAAAATGAAAAAATAATCCTTGTAGTGGAAAATGAAAAAATAATAATGGAAAAAGCAAAGAAAAAAAGAAAAAATATAAAAGAATTATTTGCTGATTATGAAGGCGAATATGAACCAATAGAAATAGAATGGGGAGAAGCAAAAGGAGAAGAAATATGGTAAAACAAGGAACAATTATAAAAATTAATTTTAATCCTCAAGCAGGACATGAACAAGCTGGTTATAGACCAGCAGTTGTAATAAGTAACAACATATTTAATGAAAAAACTAGGTTATCTATTGTTTGTCCAATTACAAATACAAATAATCATTTTCCATTGCATATTCCATTAGATGAAAGAACTAAGACAACAGGAGTAATACTATGTGAGAATATAAAAGCTTTAGATTTGAAGAGTATGAAATATCAAGAGGTAGAGAATTTACCAGAAGACCTATTAAAAGAAGTTATAGATGTTGTTTATTCAGAAATAGAACAGATATAAAAAGAAGTTATATATTATAAAAGTAGAAATAGAGGCTATCAAAATATTATTTTATATTTTAGATAGCCTCTATTTAATATTAAGATTAAAACATAAGTAGTTGTAATTACATATTTTTCTTTTATTTTGTATTTGCTTATTTTCAATTCTTCCTTTTTGTTAAGTATAAAATATTTTAATTAATTTGTTTTTATATTTTTTCATTACCTTTTAAACGATTGTTTTAATATATGAATAATAAGAATTTCTAAGAATATAAATTGTATAAATAGCTAGATAATAGAATATAGAATAAGACAATACAGTAAAAATATTTATACAAAATAAGAATGTATAAAAATATAAAACTAAAATAAGGAGAGCCATATGCAAGAGATTTTAAAAACAACCATGTTAGGTTTATTTTTTGGCACATTTGGAACTACAATAGGAGGAATAATAGGTATAAAGCTAAAAAGAAACTCAAATAAATTTTTAAGTTTTATACTATCATTTGCATCAGGACTAATGATGGCAATAATATGTTTTGACTTAATTCCGGAAGCCTTAAACATTAGTGATATAATTAGTGTAATATTGGGGATATTAATAGGAATAATTACAATGATATTTTGTGATTTAATAGTACAAAAGAAATTTAATTCAAAAAAAATAAATATCAAAAAGGGAAAAATAAAGGGAAACGATTTATTAAAAACAGGAATTATAGTTTCAATAGGTTTAGCAATACATAATTTTCCAGAGGGATTAGCTATTGGTTCAGGATTCGAAGCTTCAATAAAATTAGGATTAGGCCTTGCAATAGCAATATGCTTACATGATATACCAGAAGGAATATCCATGGCAGTACCAATGAAAAATGGAGGAATGAAAAAATCACAAGTCCTATATTATGTGATACTGTCAGGAATAACAACTGGAATAGGAGCATTTTTTGGAGCAATTATAGGAACAATATCAGAACAAATAATAGCAATATGCTTAAGTTTTGCAGCAGGAGCAATGCTATATATAGTTTCTCGGAGAATTAACACCAGAAGCAAATAAACTATATCATGGAAGAATAACAGGAGTAGGAAATATAATAGGATTTTTAATAGGAATGTTTGCAATGATGATATAAACTATTGTTAATGATATAACAAAAAATGAAAAAAGAAAAAGTTTTGTTAATTCACTAACAAAACTTTTTAATAAAAAGCTGAATAAGAAAAAAGAAAAAACTCTTGCATTTTTCCTTCTCATATAATAAAATACAAACAGAGTTTTGAAAACAAGAAAGGAAGAAAAAATGCAAGATATATTAGAAGGATTAAATGATAAACAATATGAAGCCGTAGTTACCACAGAAGGCCCATGTCTAGTAATAGCAGGAGCAGGAAGTGGAAAAACTAAAGTTTTAACACATAAAATAGCATACTTAATAGGAGAAAAAGGTGCTAGACCATGGGATATTTTAGCAATAACATTCACAAATAAAGCTGCTAATGAAATGAAACAAAGAATAACAGACTTAATAGGTGATGATGCTAAAGACATATGGATGGGGACATTTCACTCAATATGTGTAAGAATCTTAAGAAGGTTTATAGACAGAATAGGATTTGAATCATCATTTATAATTTTTGACACATCAGACCAAAAAACTTTAATAAAAGGATGTATGAAAGACTTAGCAATAGATGATAAATTATTAAATGATAGAGCAATACAATCAGAAATAAGCAATGTAAAAAATGAAATGCTAGAGCCAGAACAATATGCCGTAAGAGCAAAAGGAGATTTCAGAAAAGAAAAAATATCATCAGTATACACATTATATCAAAAAAGACTAAAAGAAAATAATGCAATAGATTTTGATGATATAATAAACTATACAATAAAAATATTAATGGAAAATCCAGATGTACTAGAATACTATTCAAATAAATTTAAGTATGTTTTAGTAGACGAGTATCAAGATACAAACAAGGCACAATTTACATTAGTAACTCTATTAGCATCAAAGAATGGAAATATAACAGTAGTAGGAGACAATGATCAAGGAATATATAGCTTTAGAGGAGCAGACATATCTAATATATTAAACTTTGAAAGAGATTTCCAAGGAACAAAAATAATAAAACTAGAGCAAAATTATAGATGCACAGGGAATATTCTAAAAGCAGCAAATGCAGTAATAAAAAACAATGAAGTAAAATACAAAAAGCAACTATGGACACAAAATGAAGAAGGAAACTTACCAAATGTATATTTAGCTGACAATGAATATGATGAAGGTTCATATTTAGCAACTCAAATAGAACATTTAAGAAGAGAAGAATATTATAAATATTCTGACTTTGCAGTTTTATATAGAATGAATACACAATCAAGAGCAATAGAAGATATTTTTAGAAGAGAAAATATTCCATACAGAATCGTTGGAGGATTAAAATTCTATGAAAGAAAAGAAATCAAAGACATCATCGCATATTTAAGATTAATTCAAAATGGTTCTGACAATCTAAGCTTAAAAAGAATAATAAACGAACCTAAAAGAGGAATAGGAAAGACAAGTTTAGAAAAAGTTGAACAACTAGCAGAACAAAATGAAGTATCAATGTATGAAATAATAAAAAATGCAGAGCAATATGGATTAAATAGAGTATATCTAAATTCAAGGGAATTTGTTAATACAATAGAAGAGTTAAAAGAAGAAAAAGAAAAATTAACAATATCAGAATTAATCAAAAAGACATTAAAGAAAACAGGATATACAAAAGCACTAGAAAATGAAAACACAATAGAAGCCGAAAATAGAATAGAAAACTTAGAAGAATTTTTAACAGTAGCAATAGAATTCGAAGAAGAATTTGCAGAAAATTCTTTGAGTGAATTCTTAGAAGGAATTACATTATCGAGTGACTTAGACAATGTTGAAGAAACAGAAGATGTAGTAACATTAATGACATTACATAGTGCCAAAGGACTAGAATTCCCAGTAGTATTTTTAATAGGAATGGAAGAAGGGATATTCCCAGGATATAAATCAATTTCAGAGCCAACTGAACTAGAAGAAGAAAGAAGATTATGCTATGTAGGAATAACAAGAGCAAAACAACAACTATTTTTAACTTGCAGTAAGCAAAGAACGATATTTGGCTCAACAAGCTATAACCCAGTATCTAGATTCATAAAAGAAATACCAGAAGAACTACTAGAAGGATATCAAGATGTATTTGGAGAAGAAACAAATAAAAGTCAAATATTTAAAGACTCATCATACAGCTGGACATATGGAAGTAAAGACAATGGAAATATAAAAACATACAAAATAACAGAACAACAACCTAAAGTAGCAGCAAGTAACAAAAATACAGGATTCTCATTCGGAAAAACAGCAGAAAGCTTTTTAAGTAACTTAGGAAAAGCAAAAACAAACCAAAACATAGACTTATCAAAATATGAAGCAGGAGTAAGAGTATACCACAAAAAATTCGGAGAAGGAACTATAAACACCGTAGAACCAGAAGGAGAAGACCTAAAAGTAGATATAAACTTTGACAAAGTAGGACATAAAAGACTAATGGCGAAATTTGCAAAATTAGAGATAATTTAAATTATTTAAAGGGACTGCTTCAAGGGAGATAATTATATTTTCCACGAGGTGGTCTTTTTGCATTATATGGAATAGATTAGAAATTGTTAAGCTTCAAAAATGGATAATGTTCATGTAAAATTTTATATTTATAAAATTTTAACATAGAAAAAGCGCCATTTTCGAAGCTTACAAGTTCTTATCTATGTAATATAATACGAAAAGACCACCTCGTGGAAAATATAATTATCTCCCTTGAAGCAGTCCCACACTCTATTGTTGTAACTCACTCTTAACAGTATTTACTTCTGTAACTGTAGCCTTTTGAGCCGGAATATAATATCCCTTAGATTGAGCAATTTTAAAAAGTTCATATTGAAAACTCTCATCGCTATTTCTAATTTGTTGAAAAGTTTGTCTTAATTGCATATTTTCAGACTCAGAAATTGCAGTTTGATAAGCTGTTAAATCAGACTTAACTCCAGCTAAAATATCGTTAACCATTGTTTTTTCGTCCATCATAAAACCTCCCTATTAATTATTCAAAAAAGTCATTAATTTTTGTTTAGTATTTAAAGCGTCTTGAGCTGATTTTGTAAAAAGTTGCTTAATTTGAGGGTCAACAGCTTGAGAAGAATAAGTATTTAATTTTTGATAAGCTGTTTCATGAGCTCCTATTAAATGTCTTAAATGTTGTAATTCCATTTGATTTAGATCTGCCATAATATCAGTCCTTTCTATTAAATTCTTTAATAAGTATTTCCGAAATTCGGTTTTTTATACTTCAAAATAAAATTAATATTACAAAATTTAAATATCAAAATAAATTGAAAGGATTAGGTTAATTTAAGTTAAAAACTTCTAAACATTATTGCAATGCCTGATACAAGCAAAGTCGAATTCAAATGAAAATTAAAATAGTAAATTTAATATAGTTTTCAGAAAGATATATAAGAAAACTATAAAATATAGAATTCTGAAAAAAAGAGAAAAAATGTATAAAATGAAGATAAAACAAAATAAATCACTTAAAGCTAGGAAAATTAAACTTTCATAATCATTGCAAAAAATAAAATATTACAATATTATTACAATAGATTTACAAAGGAGATTGTGTAATGTTAAAAAAGGTATTAATACATACTAGAAGGGGAATTAAATTTATTATACTATTTTTAATTGCTACATTTTTAATAATTGGAGCAGTTGCTTTTTTGTATAAACCAACATATAGTGTTCATATTAATGGACAACAAGTTGGATATACAGCGAATAAGTCAGAACTCCAAAAGAAAATTAATGAATATGTAGAAAATGGAGATGGAAGCAATAAAAATATTGCGTTTGTTCAAGTAGATAGTTTACCAGAGTATAAATTGTGCCTATTAAAAAGAAATGTTGTAACAAATGATAAAGAAATATATCAAAAGACAATAAGTGGAGGAATACCATATTATAGATATTATGCAATTTTAGATAATAATGAAGAAAAATACTATGTTTCTTCTTTTGAAGAAGCAGAAAAAGTAGTAAATGACTTAAAAGAAAAAGGAAGTACAAATATAGAAAGTATCTCAATCTCAGAAAAATATGAAACAGATTTAAAAACTTTAACTTCAACAGAAGAAGTTGTTTCAAAATTGTATGTAGAGCCAGTAAAAACTGTAACTGTTGCAAAAAATGCAAATGCGGGTTCAAGAGCAAGAGCTTCTGGTAGTGTTAATACATCAAGTAAAATATCAGGAGGAAAAGCTTCTTTGGGAATATCTTTAATTAGACCAGTATCTGGAACAATCACATCAAGATTTGGAGTTAGTAGTAATATAAGAAGATCATCACATACAGGATTAGATATAGCTGCGCCAACAGGAACACCAGTAAAAGCAGCAGCATCAGGAACAGTAACATTTTCAGGCTGGAAAGGTTCATATGGAAATATGCTAGTGATTTCTCATGGAAATGGAGTCCAAACATATTATGGACATTGTAGTAAATTATATGCTAAAAATGGACAAACAGTTTCTCAAGGAGATGTAGTGGCATCAGTAGGCTCAACTGGAAATTCGACAGGACCACATTTACACTTAGAAATTAGAGTAAATGGAACAGCATATAATCCACAAAATTACATATATTAAAAAAACACCTTAAAGAATTAAAAAATCTTTAAGGTGTTTTTTATTTATAATTAAATACTAGAAGCTACAAAATATTTAATTCCCAAGGAAATAGCATTTTTCTTAAAAATAGGTTTTCCATGCTCAAATAATTTTGACTCAAAAATATTTGAATGAGAACATAGTGTAGCAAACTCAGAAACAATTGAATAAAACTTATTCAACTGTTCATATTTAGTGTTAACATCTGCAACAACTAAAAAATATGTATTATTATATAAATACAAAGAAATAGTTTTTGCTAATTTTTTTATATTTAAATCATTAATATTATTTATATAATTACAAAGTCTACAAAACTCTTCAAAATCAGAAAATTTAAAAATAGAATTTTCACTATTTGGATTTACAGTTTTCTTTTTAACAATAATTTTTCTTTTGTTTTGAGAAGCAGAAAGTGGATTATCTTTTGAAGAAGTATCTTTATATTTTGTAATTGTAAAAACAAAAATACCTTCAGAAGAAGAAAAAGCTTCAATCAAAAGCTTACAACCGTCTGTATTGAATCCAACTTCTTTTTCAGCTTTTACTAGAATATCTAAAATAAGGTTTTGAGTTTCAGCAGGTTTATCAATTAAAGCTTTGGAGTCTATATTTTTTTCTTTTAAATCATCTAAGCTAACAATGATTCTAATTTTATTATCAGTAAGTTTTTCGATTTTCATTAAGTACCTCCCTTAAAATACTTGATAATTATATTATACTACTATTATTATTATATTTAAATGCACAAATTTTGGTAACTTTATATACCAAAATTAAACATTAAAAAGTTAATTATAAAGATAAAATTATTAATATAAAATTCAGTATAAAGTAAAAAAGTAGATAAATACAAATATAACATATAAATATTAAAAAATAAAGCATTTTACTTGAAAAAATTGTTAAACCACGGTATAATAGCAATATGTGAAAAAAGAAACAGCCGTAATATAAGAGGAATTTTGGAGGTAAGAAAAAATGGCAACAAAAGAAAAAAATATATGGGTATTATTAATATTTATGTTATCAGGATTAGTAATAGGGGGACTGTTAGGAGAACTAGCTTCAAAAGTAGATTGGTTATGGTGGCTTTCATACAGTCAAACTTTTGGACTTGACAATCCAATTGTACTAGATTTAAGTGTAGTAAAAATAACATTTGCATTAATGTTCAAAATAAATGTAGCTAGTATAATAGGATTACTTTTAGCAGTATTTGTATATAAAAAGGTATAGGGGCAATTTATCAACTGAAAGGAATGATATTTTGTCAATAAAAATGAAACAACTTCCAGAAATGGAAAGACCATATGAAAAATTAGAAATATATGGAGAAAAATTATTATCAAATGCAGAATTACTGGCTATAATAATAAAAACAGGAACAAAAGAAGAATCTGCTTTAAATATAGCTCAAAAAATATTAAAATTAAATGATAGTAAAGAAGATAATTTGAATTTTTTAAGAGATATAACAATAGAGGAATTAACAAAAATAAAAGGAATTGGAAGAATAAAAGCAATTCAGATAAAAGCTTTGTGTGAATTGGCAATTAGAATGATGGCACCATCAAATTATAAAAAAATAACAGTAAAGAAACCAGAAGATATAGCAAAAGTATTTATGGAAAAAATGAGATTTGAGAAGGTAGAATCAGCAAAGTTAGTTATATTAAATATTAAAAATGAAATTCTAAAAATAGTTGATTTATCACGAGGTGGTACAAATTTTACGAATATATCAATAAAAGATGTTATGACAGAACCAATAAAGATGCAAGCACCCAAAATTATTTTAGTGCATAATCACCCAAGTGGAGATTCAACACCAAGCAAATCAGATATTGAAATAACGGAAAAATTACTAGATGCAGCAATATCTTTAGATATTGAGCTATTAGACCATATAGTTATAGGAAATATGAATTTTACAAGTATATTTTCACAAATGGTAAAAGAGGAGACAGACATTTAAAAGGAAAGGAAGATTTGGATATGAAATTTTTTACATTTGGCTCTAAGGACATAGGGATTGATTTAGGAACTGCAAATATTTTAGTTACATTAAAAGGAAAAGGAGTTATATTGCAAGAACCATCTGTTGTTGCAATTGACAGAAAAACTGGAAATATAATGGCAACAGGAACAGAAGCAAAAGAAATGTTAGGAAGAACACCTGAACAAATAAAAGCAGTAAGACCATTAAAAGATGGAGTGATTGCAGACTTTACAGCAACTCAATTAATGCTAAAAAATATAATTGAAAAAGTAGGAAGAAGATATAATATAGGAAGACCAAGAGTAGTTGTAGGAGTACCCTCAGGAATCACAGAAGTAGAAGAAAGAGCGGTTGAAGAATCTGTTCTTCAAGCAGGAGCAAAAGAGGTATATCTGATAGAAGAACCTATGGCAGCAGCTATTGGTGCAGCATTAGATGTAGGAGAACCAAGTGGAAATATTATAGTAGATATTGGTGGAGGAACAACAGAAGTTGCAGTTATATCTTTAGGAGGAATTGTTGTTAGCCATTCTTTAAGAGTAGCAGGAGACGAGCTAGATGATGATATAGTAAATTATATAAAAAGAGAAATGAATTTAGCAGTAGGAGAAACAACAGCAGAGCAAATAAAAACACAAATTGGATGTGCGTTACCTCTTATGACTGAAACAACAGTAGAAGTCAGAGGAAGAGATTTAACAGACGGTTTGCCTAGAACAGAAAAAATATCTTCATCACAAGTAGAAGAAGCAATAAAAGAATCAATAACTAAAATAGTAGAAATAGTAAAATTAACATTAGAAAAAACACCACCAGAATTAGCATCTGATATAATGGAAAAGGGAATAGTTTTAGCAGGTGGAGGAGCTTTAATTAAAAACCTAGATAAATTATTAAGCACAGAAACAGGAATGCCAGTATATATAGCAGAAGACCCGCTAGAATGTGTGGTTAGAGGAACTGGGAAAACTTTAGAAGATCTAGAAAGATTAAAAACAGTTTTAATTAATGCAAGAAAAAGAAGGTAAAGGAATGAAGTAAAGAATGCATAGAAATAAAAAAGCTGAAATAGCAGGTATTGTAATAACAATAATTATATTAATTTTTATAGTTATATTTTCTAATGCTGATAAAGGAAATTCTTTTTTTGAAAATGCAGCAACTACATTAATAATGCCAGTACAAAATGGGCTAACATATTTAAAAAATAAAATGAGTGGAAATAGCACATTTTTTACTGACATAAATAATTTAAAATCAGAAAATGAAGAATTAAAGCAAAAGAATAGTGAGTTAGAACAATCCCTAAGAGAATTAGAAAATATTAAATCAGAAAATGAAACCTTAAAAGAATATTTGGACTTAGCAGAAAAATATGGTGAGTATAAAACAGTACCAGCATATATAATTAATAAAGATATAAGCAATTATTCAAAAACAATAGTAATAAATGTTGGGAAAAAAGATGGAATAACTGAAAACATGACAGTTATTGCAGACCAAGGATTAGTAGGACATGTTATATCAGTAACAGATACAACTGCAAAAGTTCAAACAATTATAGATACTTCAAGTGCAGTAAGTTGTTCACTAAGTACAACTGATGAAAGTATAGTATGTAGGGGAACTCAAGAAGAAGAATCAGCTTTAAAAGCTATGTATATACCAACAAATGGTAACATTGTTCAAGGAGATAGTGTAGTGACTTCTGGGCTAGGAGGTATTTATCCAAAAGGTATACATGTTGGAAGTGTAAAAAAAGTAATAACTACACACAACGACACAGACAAATATGCAATGGTAGAAACAGCAGTAGATTTTAACAAGTTAAATACTGTATTAGTTATAACGAATAATTAGAGTTACTAATATTAATGATTAATAATATTAACATTAAAAAGGGTTTGTTGAATTATAAAAAAATCAACAATAGAGAACAAATAAGTAAGAATGTTTATTAAAAAATAACAATGTTAGTTAACTAATAAATTTATAAAAACAATTTAAAAATTAGGCATAATATTTAATAATTAGGAAAGAGAGGTAAATTAATTGAAAAAAGTAATAATAAATGTAATACTTGTAATCGTTTTATTTTTTATATATTTTCTACAATCAAATTTTTTTAATTGGTTTACAATCGCAGGAATTATGCCAAACTTATTTGTCATATTTGTCCTATTCATAGGTCTTTTTACAAATAGAGTAACAGGAGTAATTTATGGAGTAACAACAGGAATAATAATAGACTTAGTAATGGGAAAGCAAATAGGGATAAATGCAGTAGGATATGGAATAATTGGATTTCTAGCAGCAACTTTTGATAAAAACTTTTCAAAAGACAGTAGAGCGACAATTATGTTTATGGTTTTAGGAAGCACAATAATATTTGAAGTAATAACATATTTATTAAATTATATATTTGCATCTAGCAATATAGAAATATTATATTTTATAAAAACTTTAGCGATAGAAGTAATATACAATTTAATAATTACAATAATAATATATCCAATACTTCAAAAATTTGGATACAACATAGAAAATGAGTATAAGGGGAATAGAGTATTAACAAGATATTTTTAAAGAAGGTGAAGGCTTGAATAATATCTAAATTTTATAAATTATTCATTCTAAATAGAGCCTTAAAGTGAAGGAATGATAGAAAATATGAAGAAAAATAGAATTATAAAAAAGAGTAATATAAAGCTAAGATATAATATATTAACTGTAATTACATACCTTGTAGGAATTGTATTAATAATACAACTATTCAACTTACAGATAGTTCATGGAGCAGAATATAGAGAAGAATCCAATACTAGATTAACACGAGAAACAAAATTAGAAGCAGCAAGAGGAGCTATATTAGATAGAACAGGAGAGGAATTAGTAACAACAAATACAAGATTTGGATTAGAACTATATAAAACAAAAATAGAAGAAAATGAGTTAAATAATTCTATTTTAAATATTATCAATGTACTAGAAAAATACGAAGCAGAATATGTTGATTCATTTCCGGTAAATATAGACCCATTTGAGTATACAATTGAAGGAGAAGAATTAGCAAAATGGAAGAAAAATAATAAATTAGATGAAAATGCAACTCCAGAAGAAGCATTTTATCACTTTAAAGATAGATATGAGATTGAAAATAGTGATATATATGAAGTAAGAAAAATAATAGCAATAAGATATGAAATAACTATTTCAGGTTATAGTAGTACAAAGGCATTAAAGATATCAAAAAATATTCCAAGAGAAGCAGTTGCTGAATTTACTGAAAGTGGAGATAAATTTCCAGGAATTAATATAGTAGTAGAACCAGTCAGAGAATATACTTCAGGAATGTTAGCGTCACATATTTTAGGATATGCTTCAAAAATAAGTGCAGAAGAATATAAAGAAAAATCAGATAGATATTCTCAAAATGACATTATAGGAAAAAATGGAATAGAGTACGTATTTGAGGATTACTTAAAAGGACAAAATGGTACAAAGCAAATAGACATGGCAGTTGATGGGACCATAACTTCAGAATACACATCAAAAGAAGCAATAGCAGGTTGTGATGTAGTATTAACCTTAGATTCTAATTTACAAAGAATAACAGAACAAGCATTAGAAAATAATATAAAAAAAATAGCATCAGGAGGTTTTGGAAAAACATATCCAGCTAATGCAGGAAGTTGTGTTGTAATGAATGTAAATACTGGAGAAGTTTTAGCAATGGCAAGTTATCCTAATTATAATCCAGCAGACTTTATAGGAGGAATAAGTAATGAAAATTGGGCTAGATATAGGGACGATAGTGCTAAACCTCTAATGAATAAAGCAATTCAAAATGCATATGCACCAGGTTCAATTTTCAAAATGGTAACAGCAATAGCTGGATTAGAATCAGGAGTAATAACAAGAACGGAACAAATAAATGATACAGGGTTATATAAAAAATATGGGTTAACTTGGCCATGTTGGTATTATACAGATTATCATAGAGGTCATGGATTCTTAAATGTATCAGGAGCAATAGAAAAATCTTGTAACTATTTCTTCTATGAAACAGGAGATAGAATGGGAATAGAAACTTTAGCAAAATATGCAAGATATTTTGGTTTAGGAGTAAAAACAGGAATAGAATTACCAAGTGAGGCAACAGGAGCAATGGCTACTCCAGAATATGCAGCTAAAAAAAATGTTACTTGGACAAAAGGGCAAACTATAAATGCTTCAATAGGTCAAGGACTAGATGCATTTAGCCCGTTACAAATGACAAAATATATAAGTATGCTTGCAAATGGAGGAAAACCATTAGATGTAAGTATTGTAAAAACAATAAGAAAACCAGATGGAACAGAAGCCTCAAAAGAAGAAATAAATAACTATGTAAATGCTAAATTAGGATTAAATCAAGAAGAAACAGAAAATTTAACAATACATCAAGAAAACTTAAATGCAATATTACAAGGAATGAAATCAGTTACAAGTGATACAACAGGAACAGCATATGTAAGATTTAAAGACTTTGGGATAGATGTAGGAGGAAAAACTGGTTCAGCAGAAGCAGGAAAAGATGAGAACGGAAGAGATATAGTGCATGCATGGTTTGCCGGATTTGCACCATTTGACAAACCAGAAATAGCAATAGTTGTTATGGTTGAAAATGGGGGACACGGAAACTACACCGCAGAAGTTGTAAGAGATATAATGGGAGAATATTTTGGAATGAATACGCAGGATATTCAAGAAGACATGTCAGCAACTTCATATCTTCAATCACTAAGATGATTTTGGGGTCGGAGATAAAAATCATTTTAAATTTAAAAGTTAGATAATTGGAGAGTTAAAATAAAAATGAGAAATGATTTTTGTCTCCGACCCTAAAATCATCGCTCTTCGATGCCCAAAATCATAAAAAAAGAAATGGAAGGATGTAAAATGAAAAATTGTGTAAGCATTAATTTAAAGAAAAATGAAATATTAATAAAGATTAGTGAAAATGCAGAACAAAGAGAAATAGTAGAAAGCTTAAAAAAGAAAATACCAGAGTTAAAAAAATTATATAAAGACGAAAAAATACCTATAACAGTAACTGGTAAAATATTAAAAAACAAAGAAATAGACGAAATTCAAAATTTAATAAAAGATAAAATTGATGTAGAAATAGAATTTGATATGCCAAAAGCATTAGGACTTTCAAGTATTACAAGAACATTTAACAAAGAAATAGGAATATCAGAAACAAAATTTCATAGAGGTTCTTTACGTTCAGGTCAAAAACTAGAGACAGAAGGAAGTTTAGTAGTATTAGGCGATGTAAATTCAGGAGCAGAAGTAATGGCATCTGAAAATATAGTTGTCCTTGGAAGCTTAAGAGGATTGGCTCATGCAGGGGCTAAAGGAAATAAACAAGCAATAATTTCAGCAGGATTATTAGACACGGTACAAATTAGAATAGCAAATATAGTAAAAGAAATTGATAGGGATGAAGAACCAATGCATAAACAAGCCTATGTATTTGTTGATAATGACTCTATAATAATAGAATAATTTTGACTTCAAAGATGAAATTACTTAAATTAATTGCTTTTAATTAGATAAATTGAAAGTGCTCAAGTGATTTGATGTTCAAGTAAAAATATTAAAATAACTAATTTTTAAGTTAAATAAAAGATTACCAATTTAAACAATATAAATTAACTGAGTAATAGTAAAAGCAAAGATATAAATAGAGTTTCATCTTTTACATCTTCTTCATATAAAAAATATAATAAGCTAATAATAAGAATGTCATCTAAATATAACTTTAGACCTAGAATTTCTAATACAGGTTTTTCTAAATCAGAAAAACTAGAACTATCAAATACGATAGGTCCTAAGTAGAATTTAGATGATTTATTTTTTGTTAATTTGCTATTATCATTTTCACAATTATTATTTTTAAAATTAGTATTATCTTTATAATTAATATTTTGAGAAATATCATTTTTATAATTTGTTTTTTGACAAGCATCATTAACTATATTAGAAGATCTATCCATACAATTATTATTCTTCTCAACGTAATTTTCAGTGTTATTATTATCTCTAGAAGAAGGACAGACAATAGAACTGTTTTCTGTAGGATAATTCAAGTGATTTATATTTCTATTCAAATTATTTCTATAATTATAATATCTATAATAATTATTATACGGAAACCTAAAAAAAGGAAAATTATTCATTTTTCTTATTCTCCTTATTATCTGATTTAAAAACTTCAGCAACTTTAGCAAAATTTAATAGATTGGCATATTGATCTATTTTACCCTTTTTTTCATCTCTTAAATATGGTTTTAAAGAATATAACAAATTAGACCTAGGGTCATTTGAAGAATTTAAGTTTTCCATTATAGATTTCATTTTTAACATCATATTCATATCGATTTTGCTAAAATCAAAGTTATTAATATTATTTGAGGTGGCAGAATTATTGGCACTATTGATATTGCTACTATTAGCATTATTGTTAGAATCAAAATTAGAATTATTACTAGATTTATTTTTATCATTGTTATTAGAATTTTCAGCCTGTTGACTATTACTTAATCCTGAATTATTAGACATCAAATTAGAAAAATTTTGCATCATTTCAGGGGGAATTTGGCTGACTAAATTATTTAAATCACCATTATTTAACATTCCTTTCAATTTATTCATTGTGTTTTCATCTATATTAAAATTTTCCAAAATAATCACCTCTAAAATATGTATATTCAAAAATATTGATACTATGTAATATAATATTAGTTAAATATAAAATTGTTACAAAATAGTAAAATATTATCAAAAATGGTAAAGCCGTATGCTAAAAACTATAATTTATACTAGTAACATAAAAGTAATATTAAAAAAGAGGCTCAAAGTGTTGAAAAATCAACAAAAATGATATATAATAAATAATGAGGTAATATAGATACCGGCATTGTAAAAAATTGACAAATTCTGGTTAGGAGGTACAAATTATGAAAGGTAAAATTTTAAAAATTAGTGTAGCAATAATTTTGATAATGACACTAACATTAGCAAATTTTATATTTGTAGGTTCAAATATTGTAAGTTATGCAATGGATGAAATAACAACAAACCACAAAAATATAGAATTTGAAACATATTTCAAAGATAAATATGGAAACAAAACAAACATATTAGAAAGAACAGCAGAAGAAAAAGAAATGTCAATGTATCTTTTATTAAATGTTAAAAGAGAAGGGTATTTTAATGGAATTGTTGAACTAAACGATACAAATTTTAAATTTAATAGTTCAGAAAGTGAGTATGTAAATAAGGTAGAAGAAAATAAGATTTACTTAAACCAACTAAATGCTGGAGCAACAGCAGAAATAGAAATAAAAGTAAGTCCTATTGAACAAGAAAAATATGCATTAGAAGAAAAGAAAAGTGAAGTAATTCTATCAGGAGAATACAAGGATAGTACTCAAAAAGACATAAAAATAGAAGCAAAAAGAAGTATGAAATTAAATTTAATTGAAACAAATGATAAAACAAATATTGAAAATACTATGAAAATTATTACAAATAAAGTAGCTAAAATATCAGGAGAAGATAAAAGAATAATTCAAGTTTCAATAGATTTAGGTTTAAAAAATGATAACTATCCTATGAAACAAATCACTTCTAAAATCAATGTACCTATTATTAATAATGAAAAGCCAGAAATAGTAAAGAATATAAATTTAAATTCAATGACTTCACATGAAATAAATGAAAAAGATGGAGAAATTGAAATAATATTAAAAAATGAACCATTAGAAAGTAATATATTGTGGAAGAAACAAGGAAATGAAAAAGTTGTTTTAACATATATATACAATAAAGATGTGGATTTAAAAGGCGAGAAATTTATATTACAAGAAAACGTTACTTTACAAAATGGCAAAGAAATAGTAGCTGATAAAACAGAATTAGAAGTACCAGAAGAAGTTGTAGATTCAACAATAGAAGTTGTAGCAACTAATAGTGAAAATGAAATTTTTAAAGGAAAATTAAATTCAGGAATAGATAGGAAATTTAATACAGAAACAAAATTAATAGTCAATTTAGCAAATATAGCAAAAACTATTTCAATTAAAGAAAATCAAAGTAGCTATATGGTAAATGAGCAAGAAACAAATGCAAATATAGTATTTAATAGAACAATAATATCAAAATCAGATTTTAATAAAATTTTTGGGGAAAATGGAGCTTTACAAGTACTTAACGAAAATGGAATATTGTTAGCAACAGTTGATAAAAACTCAGTTGCAGATGAAAATGGAAACATAATAATAGACTATACAGGAAAAGAACCAAGTGCACTAGAAATAATAACAACTGAAGCTTTAGAAGAAGGAGACGTAAGCTTCTACAATGTAAAAACAATAAAAGAATCAGACTCAAAGACTACAAGAAATGCAACTAAAATAAATACAAAAATATCATACAATTACGAAGAAGAAACAGAAAATGAAATAAAAGGAATTGATTTTATAACAAATGAAGAAAAGAAAATTGAAACAGATATACAATTAAAAGAATCTGTAACAGAAGCAACATTGGAACTAAATAAAGATACATTATCAACAGTAGTAGCTAATCAATTAGAAATGAAAGTAACATTAAAAACAAATACTGAAAAATATGACTTAAATAAAAATCCAATAATAAAAATAGAATTACCAGAACAAGTAGAAAATATTAATATAAATAATGTAAGCTTACTATATGAAGAAGAATTAAAAATAAAGAATTATTATGTTGAAGGAAGACAAATAGTTTTAGAGTTAGAAGGAGAACAAAAAACATATAAAGAAAATACAGTTGAAGGGACAGACATAATAATAGATGCAACAGTAGATGTAAATAGAAAATCAATAGCAAAAGATGAAAAAATTGTAATGCATTATACAAATGAAAATGTAACATCATATGCAGAAGGTGAAAATGGAGAAAAATTAGCAGATATTTCAATAGTACCACCAAAAGATGTGACAGCAATAAATAGTATAAAAGATTTAGGTGTTGAAACAATAGGACAAGAAGAAAATGAAGAAATTGCATTAGAGAGAGGAAAAACAAGTAAAAGTGTTGAAGTTGGATTTGAAATTATAAATAATAATCCAGAAAATATTGAAAATGTAAGTATATTAGGAACTTTCCCAACAAAAACAGAAAAAAATAACATAGATATGGAAGTTTCAGAAGGAATAGACATTGAAAATGCAAAAGTATACTATTCAGAAAATGAAAATGCAACAAAAGACTTACAAGAACCAGAAAATGGCTGGACAGAAGAATTAAACAACGGAAAAGAAGTAAAAAAATATTTAGTTGTATTAGATAATATAGAAGCACAAACTTCTATAACAGGAACATATAAAGTAGAAATACCAGAAAACTTAGAATACAATCAAATTGCAAAAGAAGGATATGAAATATCATATACAAATTCAACTACACAAGCAGATAATACAATAAAAGCGACAACAATAACAATGCAAACAGGGGTAGGACCAAAATTAGAGACAACATTAGGGGCAGTTATAGGAGAAAAAGATGTTAATGAAGCTAATGTAATAAAAAATGGTGAAGTAATAAAATATACAGTTAAAGTTTCAAATACTGGATCTGAAGATGTAGAAGATATTAAGATTGAAGCAAAAATACCTCAAGGTACTAAATTAGTAGAACCAGTAGAAAATTACGAATATACAGGAACTTCATATTATGAAGAAGTTGATACAGATATGTACAAGGGTAGTATAGACAGCTTGGCTGTAGGAGAAACAAAATATTTAGAATATGAACTTAGAGTAGATAAAGATTTAAAAGAAGGTACATCAATTAAAAATACTGTGGAAACCAAATATTTAGATGTAATTCAAAAATCGAACGAGATAAATTGCAAAACAGAAACAGGTAATATTAGAGTTTCTGTGAAGAAAGTAACAGATAGATCAGTAGACTTATATGAATTAGGAACAGTAGAATATTTTGCAATAATTGAAAATATATCATCTGAAGAACAAAGAGATATAAAAATAAGAACCAATAGTTCTAATAATATAAGACCAGAAAGAGTACAATTAGTATCAGGAGTAGAACAGATAGCAATTACTAAAAACGAAATTTTGAATGAAGATAATAATGAAAGAAATACTGAAGTAAAGAGAAATACACATAAATTAGATTCAGAAGTACTTGAGTATGCAGAAGAAATGAATATAGGAAATTTACAACCAGGAGAAGTAAAAATCTTAGATTATAACATGTTAATAAACCAAATGCTAGATAATAAATCAGAAGAAGTAACTTTTTCTATAAAAGCAGTAGATGCACAAAAAGAATATACTTCTAATTTATGGAGAGACAACATAAATAGCTTTAAAGTTGATATGGGAATGACAGCTAATATTGAAGACAAATATATAAAATCTGGAGATATAGTTGAATATTCAATTAATATCAAAAACAATAGTAAATCTAGAACATCAGGATTAACAATAAAAGATAGAATGCCATCACAATTAACTATATCTAAGATAGAGAAAGATGGAAAAGAAATTGAAATTCCAAAGAATAACTATATAGAGATTTTAAATGATATTGAACCAGAAGGAGAAGTAAAAATAAAAGTAACAACAGTGGTAAATCACTCAGATTCAAGAGATAATGCAGAAGCAATAACAAATAAAGCAATAGCATCTGTATATGGAAAAGAAATAGCTACTACTCAAGAAATAACACATATAATAAAAGCAAATGAGTCAAATCAAGGTGGAGACAATGGAGGAACAGATGGAAATAATGATGTAGATGATAACAATATAGCAAAAGGTGAAAGAAATATTACTGGTATAGCATGGTTTGATGAAAATGCAAATGGCAAAAAAGATGAAAATGAAAAAGTATTAAATAATATAAAAGTAAAATTACTAAATTTAGATACAAATAAATTAGTAACAGATAAAAATGGAAAATTATTAGAAGCAACAACTAATGAAAATGGAATATATGTGCTAAGTAATTTAGGAAACGGAAATTATATAGCAATATTTGAATATAATAATTCACAATATGCATTAACTAAGTATAAAGCAGAAGGAATTAGTGAATTACAAAATTCAGATGTTAGACTTAATGAAATTTCTGTAGATGGTAAAAAACAAAAGATTGCTTCAACAGATATTATAAAAATTGAAGATACAGATATATCAAATATTGATATAGGTTTGATAGAACTTAAAGACTTTGATTTAAAATTAGATAAAACAATATCAAAAGTAATAATTCAAAATTCTTCAGGAACAAATACAAAAGAATATAATGATGAAAAAATGGCAAAAGCAGAAATTGATGCAAAACAATTAAAAGGAACGACAGTTATAATAGAGTACAAAATAAAGGTTTCTAATATAGGTGAAGTATCAGGATATGCTAGAAAAATAGCAGATTATATACCAAAAGATTTACAATTTAGCTCAGAAATGAATAAAGATTGGTATCAAACAGGCGATACATTATATAACTCAAGTATTGGAAATGACAAAATTGAGCCAGGAGAATCTAAAACATTAACTCTTACATTAACTAAAAAAATGAATGAAGAAAATCTTGGACTAGTAAATAATAGAGCTGAAATAGCAGAAGCATATAATGATTTAGGATTATCAGACATAAATTCAACACCTGGAAATCAAGATAAAAATGAAAATGATTATAGTTCAGCAGATATGATTTTAAGTATTAAAACAGGTAAAGCAGTGTACATGTCAATAGGATTAATAGTAACAATTATATTGGCTTCAGGAGTTATTGCAGCAATAATAGTAAAGAGAAAAAATGATAAAGAAGATTAAAAGGAAGGAGGTAATCTATATAATGAGTAAATTAAAAAAGATTTTTATAACTTTATTAATGATAATTTTAATTATAACTATTTTATGTACAATATCACAAGCCTATTCAGTAGGAGAGATAGTAGATATTACTATACAGGACTATTGGAATGATCCCAATATATATTGTGCAGAAAAAGGACAACAATTATTTGATAATCAAACATATAAAATAATTTCTGAAGTAAAAATAGAAGGAAAAGATTCAACAGATCATGAAGGAAAGACAATAACACACCCTGATAATGCTAGATTTGCAACAATATTACAAGGCAATAATGGACCAGTAAAAGATAATGGACCAGTAGCTCATGGAGTATGGAATATTCTTCCAGATTGGATGAATAATGTAGGACAATATCATGCAGGTTTATATTTAGGATTCACAAATGGAATAAGGGGAGATTATACTTCAGAACTAGATACACAAGCTAATGAATATGCACAAAGTCTTGAAAATATGGAAATGAAGGATAATACAAACAAAGAAAATATAAAAGCAACTTCATGTGAAAAAAATGAAAAAACATATATAAGAGTAGGTCCTTTTAATTGGAGCTTTCCAGGAACTATGAACGATGTACAGGTATTTAATCAAGATGGAAAAGTAATAGAAGGAGTGTTATTTAGTAGCTTTGAAGGTACAAATGAGGTATGGTTTACAAATGATCACTTGACTAGTGGAAAAGATTTTTATATATCTTTTCCAGCTGATCAAGGAGTAAGCAAAATAACAAAAATAACAGCGAAAGCAAAAGTAGATATAAATGCTGCAAAAGTATGGTTTTTAGATTCAATAAGTGGAAGCAATTATCAAAATTTGATAATTAGAGAACCATATAAAGCGGAAAAAGATTTAACGACAGATTTTGGTTACGATATTAGCATAATGGGAAATTTAAAAGTTATAAAGGTAAATAAGGATAACCATAATGTACTTTTAAGAGGTGTAGGATTTTATATTAAAAACAATGATATGGATAAATATGTAAAACAAAATTCGGATGGAACTATATCATATGTATCAAAAGAGGAGGCTACAGAATTTATCACTAATGAAAAAGGTGAAATTTTAATTGAAAATTTAATAGTAGGTACATATACAGCTTATGAAACAAAAAATCCAAATTATGGATATGAATTTATAAAAGATGGTGTACAAGAAACAGTTGTAGTAGATAAAACAACAGACTTCATAATAGAAAACAAGCAAATATATGTGAAACTTTCAGGATATGTATGGGAAGATAAAATTTTTGGAAAGCAATCTTTAAGAAATGATTTATTTAAAGATAATGACTATGATGAATATGACATTTTAATTCCAGGAATAACTGTTAGATTAAAAGATAAATCAGGGAATGTAATTAAAGAGTCTAAAACTGATGAAAAAGGAGCATATTTATTTGTAGATGTTGAAATAGCACAATTAGAAAACTATTATATAGAGTTTGAATATGATGGAATTACATATACAAATGTAGTACCACATATAGATAAGGATAATGGTTCTAAAGCAGCAGAAAATCCTCAAACAAGAGAAGAATTTAATAATGGATTTAGTACAATATTAGGAAATGGGGATAATACTGGCCATACATTAGATCAAAATGGAAATAAAAAACACGATTTATCTTATGAAAAAGATACAGAAAAACATACATCTACATTTATAAATAATGGACAGTTTACAATAACATCAAATACTAATGAACCTAAATATATAATTAAAGAACATTTTGAATATGGACAAGAAGAAATAAAATATATAAACTTAGGATTATATAGAAGAGAACAACCAGATTTAGCACTAATTAAAGATTTAGATAATGTAAAACTTACTATTAACGGTTATGAACATATTTATGAATATGCACAAAGATTTAAAAACCAAGGAGAATATGGCGACGGATTTAATGTTGGAGTAAAATTTGGAAATAAATATGGTGATATGAAATATACAAGACCAATTTATAAAGCTGATTATGAATATGTAAATGAAAAAGATAAGAGCAAAGAATTAAAAGCATATTTAACATATAAAATTGCAATAAGAAATGAGTCAACAAATTTAACATCACAAATTAACAGTCTAGTAGATTATTATGATAGTAAATATTCAATAGTTGCAATAGGAACTAACAAAGATGAAAAAACAAGTAATATTACTGGAGATATAAACTTTGAAACTTCTGATTACAATAATGAATATTCAAAGGTAATCATAAATACTAATGCTAAAATAGATGCACAAAAAACACATGAAATATATGTACAATTTGAATTAAGTAGAGAAGCAATAATAAATATAATGAATAATGGAGAAAACTTAGACAATGTAGTAGAAATAAATTCTTACTCAACATTTGGAGAAGATGGAAAAGCATATGCAGGAATTGATGTAGACTCAAATCCAGGAAATGCAAAACCAGGAGATAAAACAACATATGAAGATGATACAGACTCTAGCCCATCATTACAATTAGAAATTGCAGATGCAAGAGAATTAGCAGGAACAGTATTCCTAGATGAAACAAATATGCCTGAATTACAAACAAACAAAGAAAGAAGAGGCAATGGAAAATATGACGAAGGTGAAAAAGGAATTGCAAGTGTAGAAGTAACATTAACTGAAAATACAGGAAGTGAAAAAGTATATACAGCTAAAACTGATGAAAATGGAAACTTCACAATTACAGGATTTATACCAGGAGACTATACTTTAACATATACTTGGGGAGATGAGACATATACAGTTCAAAGCTATAAAGGAACAATATATGATAAATCAAGAGATCAAAATAATAAAGAATGGTATAAGAATGATGTAGATACAAGATTAACAGACGCTATAGATAATTATAATAAAGATCAAGAAGCACCAAAAGGCTCAAGAGTACAAATTGATGAAGAAATGAAGATTCTTGAAAAAGGTGAAAAGAAATATACTAGAACAAAAATGGATTCAACTACACCAACAATGGGAGTAACTATAGAATATGATACAACAACAACAGCTTCATCAGGAGATAAATATGTATATAAAATAAACAATGTTGATTTTGGAATAGTTGAAAGAGCAAGGCAACAAATAGACCTTAAGAAAAGAGTAAAAACAATGAAAGTAACATTAGCAAATGGACAAGTAATTGCAGACCTAGAAATAGATGAAGAAGGAAATATAACAGGTTTAAAAGACGGTATAATCTATATGGGACCATCAAATGACAAAGATCCAAAGAATGGATTTATAAAATTAGAAATGGATAATGAATTAATAGAAGGTTCAAAATTAGAAGTAACTTATGAAATTAAAGCAATTAATAAGAGTGAATTAGATTATGCAACAGAAGATTATTATAAATATGGAGTTGCAGGAGGAGAAATAGTAACAATAATTCCATCAGCAGTAATAGATTACTTAGATAAAGATTGGGGATATGCTTCAGAAGCAAATCCAGGATGGGAAGTAAAAACTGTTGAAGAATTACATGATTTAGTTGCAGAAATTGTATATAATGATGAAGAATCAACAATAGAAGAAAAAACAATATTATATACAGAAAACTTAAAAACACCATTAAAACCATCAGAAGCTAAAGATACAACATTGAATGTTTCAAAAATATTAACAACAGCAGGAGATATATCATTAAATAATGAAACAGAAATTATAAAACTTGAAAAACCAAATGGTGGAGGAGATGTACCATCTACACCTGGAAATTTTGTACCAGGAAAAGATCCTAAAGAACCAGATGAATCAACATCAGAAACAGTAATTATAACACCAAATACAGGATCAAATAGAAACTTCATAATACCAATCTCAATTGGATTAGTAGCATTAGTTATATTAGGAACAGGTGTAATATTTATTAAAAAGAAAATTTTAAATAAATAAAAAAGTTAAAAGCTGCCCCAGAATATATAAAATATATTTCTGGGGCAGCCTTTTTATTATAATTTTTGAACTTTATCAAATGGCCAAAATCTCAGGATAGCAGTTCCTTCTATTTTTTCTAGTGGAATACATCCAAAATTTCTACAATCTATACTATGTTCTCTATTATCTCCCATAGCAAATATATAGTTTTCTGGAACAATGAAATTATCAAAGCCTTTTTGGATATATGTGTGAACATTAGGCTCTAAATAATTTTCTTCTAATTCAACATCATTGACAAAAACTTTTCCATTTTCTATTTTAACAGAATCGCCAGGTAAAGCAATTACTCTTTTAATATAACTATCTTTTCCAATTTCTAAAACATTATGAACAAATTTTGAAAATATGTTTTTATCTGTATCATATATTGCAATAGGATTAGATTGGTTTATTTCTGATTTACTGAAATTGAGTTTGCTAGGAGCCTCAAAAGTAATAATGTCACCATATTTAGGAAGTTTATGTGTTATTCTGGAAACCCTACTAAGAATTAATCTATCATTTTCTTTTAAAGTGGGGAACATTGATGTTTTGCGAACTTGTGTAGGTGTTCCAATATAATATTTAAAGGCAAGAGCTAAAATTAGTGCAATTAATATGCAAATTATCCATTCTAATATATTTTTTATAGTTGATTTATTTTCTATTTTCATATAAATTTGATATCAGCAAAATGCTATATCTACTCCTTTCAAATATTAAATTTTTCTTATATGCAAAAATTTTTTAGTTAATTTATGTAATTAATTATTAGTTAATATCAATTCAATTATTTATATATTACTAAACCTTAGCTTAAATGTCAATCATATTATTATAGGTACAATATAAATTTGAGCTATTAATATAATTGATAATTAATAAATATTAAATATTATAAATTATTTTCATTATTAGTTTTACAACAATAATTTTATTATGTAGATATTTTTAAGTTCAATATAAAAATTTTATTGTAAAAAATAAAATCTTTATATTGAACTTTGTCTTGCTTTTTTAGACATTATGTAATAAAATAAACGAGTAAATTTATATTAAAAACAAGAAAAGTAAAACTTATTAAAATAAAAAAAAGTAAAATGTAAAAAAGTTTTTAGTAATTGCTTACTAAAAAAGACAAAAACCACAAAGGACAAGTAGTAAAATAAGCTTATATAATTAGAAGAGGTGGTAAAGATGTTTCAAAATATTAATGAAGCTACAATAGAAAATGAAAAAAAAGAAATACCAAGAAAATGGATTCAAGTAATTAATAAAAATAATATAGTAATTTATCTAGTGACTTTTATGTTATCATTAGTTGGAGTTGGTGGAGAATTTTCATTATTTAGTATAAGTATGTTAGGAGCATGTTTTGCATCAGCTGTTCCTTTATTAGGGATAGTGTTAGTTTCAACAATAGCCAATATAATAAAATTCGGCTTAGGAGGAGCTTTAGAATATTTCCTAACAGCATTAGTATTAGTTGCAACAATATTTATTATAAAACCTAAATATAATGAAGAAGAAAGAAACGAAAAAATAAAAGTAGCAAAAAATATATTTATTGCTACACTATTAGTTCAATTAGCTAAATATGCAATATCATCATTTACTTTTTATGATATTTTGCTTAGCATAACTTATGCTATTATATCAGTAGTATTTTATAAAATATTTATAAATTCAATTCCAGTCTTAGAAGATTTTAGAGAAAAGAGAGCTTTCTCAATAGAAGAAGTAATAGGGACAAGCCTTCTAGTAGCAATAGCCGTAAGCTGTTTTGGCGATTTTGCAATATTTGGATTATCTTTAAGAAATATATTAAGCATATTAATAGTTTTAGTATTGGGATGGAAAAATGGAATATTGATAGGTGCAACTTCAGGGGTGACAATAGGAGTAACTTTAGGAATTATAACAGGCTCAGAGCCGATAATGATAGCAGCATATGCAATTTCTGGAATGATAGCAGGTTTATTAAATAAATTTGGAAAAATAGGTGTAATACTTGGATTTTGTGTAGGAAACATTGTTTTAGCATATGTTTCAAGTGGATATACAGTAGAGTTAATTCGTTTTAAGGAAATACTAGTAGCATCAATAGCATTACTTGCAATTCCAAAATCAGTAAAGATAGATATTGAAGAATTTGTAGGAACTTCAAAATTTTTACCAGTTAGTAGAGACAGAACCTTAACAAAAAGCAAGGAAACAATAGATAAATTAAATAATGTTTCTGAAACAATAGATAAAATAGCAGATACATACAATGAAAAAGACATAGATAGTGAAATAGCAAGAGAAGAAAATAAACAAATATTTATAACAGAATTGCTTAACAATTTAGAACCATATAGGGAAAATTTATTATATGATGATATAGCAAATGTCAATGGAGAAATAATAGATAAAATTTTTGATTTCTTATTAGATAAACAAGAAATATCAAGAGAAGATTTATTAAAAATATTTGCAGATTGCAATAGTTATATCATTGGATTTGATGATAAAGAAGTAAGTAAATATTTAGAAGAAAATATAATGCAAATGTTAAGAATATTAAATATGTCATATAAAATAAGCAAGGTAAATTTTGTATGGAAAAAGAAACTAACTGAAAATAAAAAGAATATGGAAACACAACTAAAAGGAGTTTCAAAAGCAATTTCAGGAATTGCAAAAAATATTGAAAAAGAAGTAAAGATAGAAGATAAATATATAAAACAAGAACTAGAAATAACAGAAATGTTGAAACAAAAAGAAATTGAAATAGAAGAAATATCTATAAGAAAACCAGATAGATATATAATTGAAATATATTCTCAAAAAGACTTTTTAAATACAATTGTAGAAGAAATACTTTCAAAAATATTAAAAGAAAAAATAGTTTTAAATGAAGAAAATTCAATTGGAACTAAAAAAATATTTATGTCAGAAGATAAATATGTGATGGGAATAGGAATGGCAGAAACATATAAAAGTCAAAATTTAGTATCTGGCGATAATACACTAAATATCAGGTTAAAAGATGGAAAATATTTAGTAGCATTAAGTGATGGAATGGGCTCAGGACAAGAAGCGAATGAAAGCAGTAGCCAAGCACTAAAAATGTTAGAAAATTTGTTATTATCAGGCTTTGATAAAGAAACATCATTAGAATTAATTTCAACTAGCCTAATAAATAAAAATGAAGAAATGTTTGCAACCTTAGACATTGCAATAGTAGATTTGTATAAAGGAACAATAGAATTTATAAAAAGTGGAGCTTGTCCAACATATATAAAAAATAATAAAAAAGTGCAAATAATAAAATCTACATCATTACCAACAGGAATGATAAATGAAAAAAATATTCAAACATTTGATAGAGATATCCAAAACGGAGAAATTATGCTAATGTGTTCAGATGGTATTATAGATGCAAATGTGGAATACAAAAATAAAGAACTATGGGTAAAATATATGCTAGAAGACATAGAAACAAACAATACAAAAAAAATAGCAGATATTATATTAAATGAAGCAATAGATAACAACTTCGGAAAAGCAAAAGATGATATGAGTATAATAGTTTGTAGATTTATGGAAAAATAAATAGAACTTAGGAGGAAAATTTCCAATGAGTAGAGGAAAAAGATATGAAGAACCTAAACTAAACATAAAAAAAGTAATAGCAGTAATTGTTGCAATTATAGTAATAATAATGTCAGTATTTGTAATAAAAGGAATACTAACAAAGCAAGATGAAAAAGGAAAGATAACAAGTCAAAGTTATTTCGCATCATATAAAGACAATAAATGGGGAGTAATAGATAGTAGTGGAAAAAATGTAATAGACCCTTCATATGCAGAAATGATAATAATTCCAGACAGTAAAACAGATATATTTTTATGCACATATGATGTAAATTATGAAACAGGAGAATATAAAACAAAAGCATTAAATAGTAAAAATGAAGAAATCTTTACGGAATACCAAAAGATAGAAGCTATACCAAATAGTGATGAAAATTATAATCTATGGTATGAACAAGATGTACTAAAATTTATGCAAGATGGAAAATGGGGAATAATTAACTTTAAAGGAAAAGAGTTAGTAAAACCAGAATACGATTCAATAAATGCTGTAAAAGGAATAAAAAACGCATATTTAGTGCAAAAAGAAAATAAATATGGAATAGTAGACGATGAAGGAAATACAATATTAGAACCAATTTATACAGAAATAACTAATTTAGGTAAAGATAATAAATCAGGGTATATAGTAAAAGATGATGCAGGGCTATATGGCATAATAGATTATTCTAAAAAGAAAGTTTTAGAAAATAAATATCAAAAAATCGAAAAAACTTATGGAAATGATTTATATGTAGTAATACAAGATGGAGTTAAAAAAGTTATAAATAAAGAAGGACAAGACATATTAAAAGAAGGATTTGACAATATAGCAAGTATACTAAAAACTAAAGACCAAGGAGTAATATTTATAAAAAATCAAAAATATGGGGTAATGACATTAACAGGAGAAATAAAAATAGAGCCAGAATATGACAAACTTCAAGAAGCAAAAGCAGGAGTTTTCATAGCAACTAAAAATGGAAAAACAGGAATTATAGACATAGATAAAAATGAAAAAATACCATTCCAATATAACTCAATAACATATAGTGAACCAGCAGATATTTATATAGCAGAAGATGAAAACTATAATAGTAATATAATGAATACAAATTTTGAAGTAAAACAAATTGGAATGTTAATAGAGTTGAATGAAGATAAAGGATATATAAAACTAAGACAAAATGATGAATATAAATATTATAATTTTAAATTTGAAGAAAAAAATGTAAAAGATATATTATCACAAAATACTTTATTCCTAAGCAAAAAAGATGGAAAATATGGTTTTGTAGATAAAAATGGAAATGTAGTAGTAGATTATATTTATGATGATGCAACAGAACAAAATGCATATGGATATGTAGGAGTAAAAAAAGATGGAAAATGGGGTTCAATAGATAATAAAGGTCAAGTAATTATAGAACCAACATATAACTTAGATGATTATTTATTAGTAGATTTTATAGGGAATTGGCATTTAGGAAGAGATTTAAATATGAACTATTATGAAAAAGGTGAGTAGAGTATTAACTATTAAAAAAGATAATAATGATTAAGTAAATGATAATTACTGCATAAAAATTCCCAAGAGTACTTAGTTAAGTATTCTAAGGGAATTTTTGGTTATCTATTGAAATAATTTAATTACATATGTTACAATATGAATAGAAAATAAGAAAAGGTGATAAAAATGGAACTAAAGACGAACTATCAATATACACATTTTATACATCCTTTCATAGTAAAGGATAGCAAATATCAAAAATTTATACTAAAAATGTTAAAAGATAAGGAATGCAAGTTAAAAAGATTTGAAAAAGAAAAAGACTTGAAATTATACAAATACTTTTCACCAAAAATGAGAGATTTTTTATTTTCAAGCTTTAGCTTTACAAATGCAAAATATAGCAGATTTAAAGAATTACCAATAGAAACACAATCAGCAGTGCTTTGCAAATATCCATGCACAATATTTGAATATAATATAAAAAAAGACATTCATGGAAAAGCAGGAGAGAAAAAAGGAATATTTTTTAAAATCACAAAAATAGAAGTAATATGTTTTAATACAGGAATATGTTTTTTATGTATTAAAACAAATATTGATGATTCAAGTAAATTTGAAGATGTTTTAAACTTTAATTATAAATTTAGAGACATAAAACAAGACAATGGAACTTTAAATAGTTATGATAAAATAAGCTTACAAACAGACAGCTTTGCAAGTATAGACAAATTCACAGACTTTATATCAAGTATAACTGGCTCAAATGTAGAAGCTATAAAATTAGATATAGACACAGAAAGATTTTTAACATATTCATATGTATGTATAGACCAAGAAGCTTGGAATATAGATAATGAATTTGAAAAAATAAAACATAATTTTATAAAATTTGCAGGAATATTACCAGCAGATAATAGTGCAAATTTAAGAGAAAGTGAGATAATATCACTATCAAAATGGAAATATGCAAAAATGGGAATTACTAAACAAGGAGTTACATTGTTTACTTCATCAGCAGACATGAATAATTACACTATATTACCAGACGAATATGAAAATCAATATTTCTATACATATATAGTAGAATTGTATAAAAAAATATATTTACAAAAATTAAATGTAGCATTTAAAGAAGATGTAAAATTAAAATCAGCAAGGAAAAAATTTATTAACTTTACTAAGAATATCTGGATACAAGAAGTTACAGAAGATGAAACTGGAACTATGTTAAATAAAAAAATTAAAGAAGCATTTGAACTAGAAAAAATATATTATAATATAAAAAATAAATATGATGTTTTATATAAAGAATTAAATATTGAAAAAAATAAAACATCAACAATAATAATATCAATTATATTAGGTGTTTCATTAATTATTAATATAATTAATTTTATACTATTGTTAAAATAAAAATAATAAAAGTGAATGGAAGGCAAAAATGAAAATTAGTTGTGGTACAGATATAATTGAAATAGAAAGAATAAAAGACAGTATAGAAGAAACTAATAATAAATTTCTAAATCGAGTATATACAAAAAAAGAAATAGAATATTGTGAAAGCAAAAAAGCACAAAGATATCAACACTATGCAGCAAGATTTGCAGCAAAAGAAGCAGTATTTAAGGCAATATCAGTAAAATTAGAAGATAAATATTCAATATGTTGGAAAGATATTGAAATAATAAATGATAGCCAAGGAAGACCAAGTATAACTTTACAAGGAAATATCCAAAAAAATATTGAACAAATAGATATTAGTTTATCACATTGCAAGGAGTATGCAACTGCTAATGTTGTAGTATTGTGGAAATAATTATAATTGCAATTATTGTAGTGATGTCAAAATAATGTGCAATTGTTAATAGTGCAGTATAATATAAAGTGCGAAAAATAGTAAGTTTGTTTACTATTTTTTCATGCATAATAAACTGATAAGTAAAAGTTAATTATAAAAATAATATTGGTTTTGATAAAGCCGTATATTATAATATTATGAAGATACTTTTAATTATAGAATGGAGAGAACTATGAAATTTTTTGACAGTCATGCACATCTAGATGATGAAAAATTTAATAAAGATAGAGAGAAATTAATAGAAGAAATAAAAAAATCAGGTATAGATAAATTTATATCAGCAGGATACAGTTTAGAAGGTTCCAAAAAAGGAATAGAATTAGCAAGTAAATATGATTTTATTTACACAACAAGTGGGATTTCTCCTAATGATATTCCACAGACAGAAGAAGAATTGTGGATAACACTTGAAAAAATAGAAAAAATGGCAAAAGAAAATAAAAAAGTTTTAGCAATAGGTGAAATAGGACTAGACTATTATTGGGAAAAAGAAGAGAGAATGAAAGAACTTCAAAAAATAGCATTTATAGAACAAATAAAAATAGCAAATAAATTGAATTTGCCAATAGTAATACATACAAGAGAAGCAGTAATGGACACAATAAAAATATTAAAAGAAAATCATGTAGAAAATTATGGTATATTTCATTGTTGCCCATTGAATAGAGAATTAGTGAAAGAAGCATTAAAATTAAGATTTTATATTTCATTTGCAGGGCCAATAACATTTAAAAACTCTAAAAATGCAAGTGAAATCATAGAAATGGTACCAAATGATAAAATGCTAATAGAAACAGACAGCCCGTATTTAGCACCAGAGCCAGTAAGAGGAACAAGAAATAATCCAATTAATGTTAAATATATCGCACAGAAAATAGCTGATGTTAAAAAAATATCATTAGAAGAGGTTGCAGAATTGACATATGAAAATGCAGAAAGGATATTTAATTTAAAATAGTGCTGATTTTGGGGTCGGAGACAAAAACCATCGATATCAAGTTTAGAGCCACTATGTCAAATTCGTTAAAGATTTTTCGAATTTTGAAAATAATGCTAAAATAACCGAATAAAATATCGAAATATCACGGAATAATATTGACAAATATCACGGAATGCATTTGAAATTAAGCTTAGTACACATAAATTTGAAAAGGTGAAAATTATAAAACCGCTTTCATACTTATAGAGTGAAAGCGGTTTGAATTTTATAAATATAATAAACAATTAAAGGTGAAATAAATTTATTTTAATAGTTGAAATATTGTTGCTTTACCTCAAATTCCTCAAAGCTTCAATTCTATCAGCAGTACTAGGATGAGTAGACCAAATGCTAGTAGTTTTTTTCTTCCCATTCTTTTTAAAAGGATTTACAATATACATATTAGCAGTCGCGCTATTAGCATATTCTAATTCATTAGGGTCATTTTCTAATTTCTCTAATGCAGAAATCAATCCTTCAGGATTACGAGTAAATTCAACAGCTGTACTATCAGCTAAAAATTCTCTTTTTCTAGATAAAGCAAGTTGCATAAGAGAACCAAAGATAGGAGATAAAATTAAAAATACTAAACCAATAACCATTAAAATAGCATTCCCTCTATTATCACTATCACTATCATTATCTCTAATTCCACCCCAGAACAAAGCTCTAGAGAACATATCAGAAATCATAACAATAAATCCAACCATTACAGAAACTATACAACTAAGTCTAATGTCATAATTCTTAATATGGCTCATTTCATGAGCAATAACACCTTCTAATTCATAATAGTCTAACTTTTCTAATAATCCAGTAGTTACACAAATAACTGCATTTTGTGGATTTCTACCAGTAGCAAATGCATTAGGCTGAGCATCTTCAACTACATAAAGTCTAGGTTTTACAGGTAAACCAGAAGTAACCATTAAAGCATCTAAGATATTTACTAATTTTAAATCTTCTTCTTTTGTAGCAGGTCTAGCTTTATTTACAGAAAGAACAATTTTATCGCTGTAATAATAAGACCCCCAGGCACTAGCAATTGAAAAAATCAATGCAATAACAATTGACATCGTACCTAAATTTAATGCATGGCATATATAATAAACAATAAGTGTAATAACTACTATAAATATTGCTACAATTATACCAGATTCGAATTTATTTTTTCTAACACTTTCAAACATATATTACCTCCAATAAAAACAGGAAACACGAGTAGAGTGTTTCCTTAAAATTATGCATTTTTTCCAAAGTCAACTTTAACATTTTTTCTAGCTTCACTACTTTCTGTTTGAAATAATTCACGAGGTTTAAAGTTAAACATATTAGCAATTAGATTAGAAGGAAAAACTTCTAATTTAGTATTATAAGTTGTTACTGTATCATTATAAAATTGTCTAGAAAAAGAAATTTTATTTTCTGTATTTCTTAACTCTTCAGATAATTCAGAGAAGTTTTGATTAGCTTTTAAATCAGGGTAACTTTCAGAAATAGCCATAATTGATTTTAAAGTTGTAGATAACTGGTTGTCTAAAGAAGCTTTTTCAGCAACTGATGCATTATCAGACCAAGCAGATCTTAATTCTGTTATTTTTTCAAAAGTTTCTTTTTCATGTGTCATATATCCTTTAACAGTTTCTATAAAGTTTGGGATTAAATCAAATCTTCTTTGTAATTGTACATCTATTTGACTCCAAGCATTGTCAACTCTAAGTCTAGCTTGAACCAATCCATTATATAAAGCTATTAAAACTATGGCAATTACAATGATAACAGCTAAAATAATCAAGAAAACCATTAATATTCCTCCTTAATAATATATTATATACAATTAAATATAACATATTAATAAAGTTTATACAATAAAAATATTAAAAATTCAGAAAAAGGACACAAAAATATTGTATAAGAATAAATAGTTTAAATTTAATAAATAAAATTTAATTAATGGACTATTCTAAAAATGTAAAGGAAAATTAAATATAGAAATACAAATGTAATAAAAAAGTAATATAAAGTAATAAAAAAATTTTATTTGCATATAATATAATGTGGAAATAATTGGAGTAAAAGTGCTTGAAGATTTTTATGAAAAATATGGAAAAATACAACAAAGGTACAAGCATTAGGGACAGTAGAAAACCTCGAAAGAATAGCAAAATTTGACAGATTACTTAAAAAGTAGTATAATATATGTGTTGCCAAAAGGAGGTAATTAATTTTATGAAGAGAGAAGAAAAAGCTTCAATTTCTATAATGAAGATTATCTGTGTGAGCATAATTTTAATACTTATATCAGGAATAACTGTATTAGCAGTAAATACTGATTTAAAAGATGTAAAGATAGTTTTACAAAATGGATATGAAATGACAACATTAACATCTAAAACAAAAGTATCAGATATCCTTGAAGAAAATAATATTGTTTTAAATGAAAATCAAAAAACAATGCCAGAGCTAGATAGTGAGTTAAAAGCGGGAGAAACAATAAAAATAACTGATAAATCTTATAATGAAGTTCAAATAGCTCAAATATCAGAACAAGGAATAGAAACATCATTAAATCAATTAATGGAAAGTTATGCGCCAATAACAGAAAAAATTGTTGTAGAACAAGTTGCAATACCTTATGAGACAATAACAAAAAATACAAATAATGCAGGAACAGCAGATTCAACTAATAAAGTTGTGCAACAAGGAAAAGACGGATTAAAAGAGATAACATATAAAATTAAATATCAAAATAATGTAGAAATTGAAAAAACAGTTATATCAGAAAAGGTAATAACTGAACCGGTAAATAAAATAGTTCAAGTACAAAAGAAAACAGTAACATCAAGAGGTTCAAGCTTACCACGTACAACAGGAGGAAATTCATCAGGAACAGTATATAAAATAACAGCATATTGTCCATGTTCAAAATGTTGTGGAAAAGCAACAGGAAGAACAGCATCTGGGACAAAAGCTACACCAGGAAGAACAGTAGCTGCTTCAGGTAAATATGCATTTGGAACAAAATTAAATATAGGTGGACATATTTATACTGTTGAAGATAGAGGAGGAGCTATAACTGGAAATAAAATAGATATATTTGTTGGCTCACATGCAGAAGCATTACAATGGGGAGTAAGATATTTACCAGTTTCTGTTGTAAACTAAGAGAAAATAATATATAATAGAACTGTCCTAGATAAATGGGCAGTTTTTTATATATAAAAAAGCTTAGAATTTTGAATTATATTTCTATTTATCAATAAAAAGAAAAAATAATAAAAATGGAAAGATGAATTAAAATAAAAAAATGGAGGCGAATAAATGAATTTAATATCATGGAATGTAAATGGAATTAGAGCTTGTATGACAAAAGGATTTGAAGAATTTTTTAATGAAATTGATGCTGATATTTTTTGTATTCAAGAGACAAAATGCCAAGAAGGACAAATTGAATTGAACTTTGATGGATATACAAGTTATTGGAACAGTGCTGAAAAGAAAGGATATTCTGGAACAGCAATATTTACTAAAATTCAGCCATTAAATGTAACATATGGAATTGGAATAGAAGAACATGACAAAGAAGGAAGAATAATAACATTAGAATTTGAGGATTTTTTCTTAGTAAACAATTATACACCTAACTCAAAAAGAGAATTGGAAAGATTGGATTATAGACAAACATGGGAAGATGAAATAAGAAAATATTTATTAAGATTAAATGAACAAAAACCAGTAATAATGTGTGGAGATTTAAATGTTGCACATAAGGAAATAGACTTAAAAAATCCAAAAACTAACAGAAGAAATGCAGGATTTACAGATGAAGAAAGAGAAAAAATGACAGAATTATTAGAAGCAGGATTTATCGATACATATAGATATTTTTATCCGGATAAAGAAGGAGAATATAGTTGGTGGTCATATATGAGAAATGCAAGAGCTAATAATGCAGGGTGGAGAATAGACTATTTTATAGTTTCGAAAGATATGAAAGATAAATTGGAAGATGCGAAAATTTATCAAGAAATATATGGTAGTGATCACTGTCCAGTTGGTCTATTAATTAAATAAGGAGGAAAGGTATGAATAACACGAAAAAAGACTGGTCAAAATGGATATACTGGTTTTTACTAGGAATTGCACTAATTTTAGTTTACAAAGGCCTAGATAACTATGATAGTGTAATGAATGGAATAAAAGGATTGATGAATGTACTTAGTCCATTTATAGTAGGAATATTTATAGCATATTTATTATATATGCCAGCAAGAAAATTTGAAGAATGGTTTAACAAAGTAAAAATTAAATTCATAAGAAAAAGGTCTAGAGCTTTAAGTGTAATAACTGTATATTTAATAATATTAGCAATAATTATAGTACTATTTAGTTGTATAATGCCAATAGTATTTGGAAGTATCGCAGATTTTCTAAATAATTTACAAGGTTATATAACAAGTGCAGTAGAAAATTATAATAAACTTCCAGAAGACTCATTTTTTAAAGGTCAAATAGTACAAGATGTAATACATAGTCTGCAAAATATAAATATTAAGCAATATTTTAATGTAGAGCAAATAGTAGGATATGTAACTAATGCAATAAGTGCAGTATTTAGTGTAATAGATATATTTATTGCAATAATAGTATCAATATACATTTTAACAGAGAGAAAACAAATAATAGCATTTTTGAAAAAATTAACAGGTGCTATATTCAAGGAAAATACATATAAGAATATAGATAAATATTTTAACAACTCAAATGAAATATTCTTTAAGTTTATTGCAAGTCAATTTTTAGATGCAATAGTAGTAGGTATATTGGTAACAATAGCATTAACAATAATGAAAGTAAAATATGCACCATTATTAGGATTTTTCATAGGAATGTTCAATATGATACCATATGTAGGAGCAATAATAGCAACAGTTATAGCTGTATTAGTGACATTAATTACAGGTGGATTATCACAAGCAATTTGGATGATAATAGTAGTGGTAATTTTACAACAAATAGATGCGAACATCATAAATCCAAAGATAGTAGGACAATCTCTAAAAATAAGCCCATTATTAGTTTTATTTGCAGTAACAGTTGGTGGAGCATATTTTGGAATATTAGGAATGTTCTTAGCAGTACCAGTAATAGCTATATTAAAGATACTTATAAATGATTATATTGAATATAAAAATAAATTGAAATCACCAAAAAATAATATGGAATAAAAAGAAAAAATATTTAATTTATAAATAAGGTTGAAAATGTACCACAAATTAACTTTAATTAATATATTAATCTAACAAGAAAATAGTGAACTAGAAAAAAATTCTAATTCACTATTTTTGTTCATAAATAACTATATCTGAACTAAGATTTATTTTTTTAATGGTAAGTATAATTATTTCGCTTTTGCTTTTCTTTTCTTTTTAATTAAAATTGATGCTATTATAATAATTGCAATCACTGCAACAATTGCAATTACACCTGTCCAACCAAGCCAAACAACTATTTTACTACCTAAAGACATTATTATACCAGCTAATAAAACTCCAAGTGTAGTTGCTAATATACTTGTTTTAAAACCAAGATTTAAGAAACTTGCAGCTAGAGTTCCTGTCCAAGCTCCTGTTCCAGGTAAAGGAATTCCAACAAAAATTAATAAAGCCCAAAAGATTCCTCTATCACCAGCTGAAGCTTTAAGTTTTTGTCCACCTTTATCACCTTTTTCTAAGCACCAAGTAAAGAACTTTCCAGTTAGTTTTTTATCTTTTCCCCATTCAAGAACTTTTCTTGCGAATAAATAAATGAATGGAACAGGTAACATATTACCTATAATTGCTATCGGATAATATAAAAATATATTTAAACCAAGTCCTTCAGCAATAGGAATAGCTCCTCTTAATTCTACTATTGGAACCATTGATACAACAAAAACGATTAAGTATTTTACTATTAATGGTAAAGTTGCCATATTTCCTCCTAAGTTATAATATTCTAAAACATTTTACTATAAAAGAAAAAAAAAGTCTACATTTTGAAGAAAATATTTCTAAAAACATTGACTTTTAATGGTAAAATATTGTATAATTAATAGGATTTGTAATACAATGGAATATTTACCTAAAATTATAAAATAGGGTGATAAAAATAAAAAGAGAAAATATTTTAGAAATTAAATAAAACTTAGAGCCAGTTGAAAAATAGAGATTTTTCAACAGCTCTTTTATTGCCATTTTATAGTTAAACATAAAATCTTGACTTTATGGTAGATATTTTAAAATTAATTTTATTCAAAAGTAAAAAAATAAAAGAAGAGGAATCAAATATAAATATTTTAATTAATTAAAAATGTAAGAGCAGACATTTTTTAAGAAGTTAAAAAAGTTTATAGGAGAGTAGGACTTCTTTTAAAAAATAAATAATGTATTCAACTATTTAGTTGATATTTAATTCTGCTTAATATTTTTTAGGGGTGATTTTCTTGAAATTAAAAGAAGTTAAATACGAGAAAGCTTCTCGTAAAGATTTCGCAAAAGTTGGCGATTATATTGAAATGCCAAACCTTATCAAAGTTCAAAGGGATTCATATGAATGGTTTTTAGAGGAAGGATTAGGAGAAGTATTAAAAGATATTTCACCAATCGAAGACTATTCTGGAAATTTAGTTCTTGAATTTTTCGATTACTATATGGAAGAAAAAACAAAATATACTGTGGAAGAAGCAAAAGAAAGAGATGCTACATACTCAACAAGATTACATGTAAAAGTAAGATTAATAAACCGTGAAACAGGAGAAATCAAGGAACAAGAAATCTACTTAGGAGATTTCCCACTTATGACAGATAGTGGAACATTTGTAATCAATGGAGCAGAGAGAGTTGTAGTAAGCCAATTAGTTCGTTCACCAAGTTGTTACTATGCAGAAGAATTTGATACAAAAACAGGAAAGAAAACATATACATCAACAGTAATGCCTTTAAGAGGCGCTTGGTTAGAATATGAAACAGATGGAAACGATATATTCTGGGTTCGTGTTGATAGAACTAGAAAAGTACCAGTAACAACACTTTTAAGAGCAATAGGAATTATAACAGATGACCAAATAAGAGAATTATTTGGAGATGAAGAACTTTTAAAAGCAACAATAAACAAAGATACAATAAAAGATCAAGACGAAGCTTTAATTGAAATCTATAAAAAATTAAGACCAGGAGAACTACCAACAGCAGATGCTGCAAGAAACTTATTCAATGGTTTATTCTATGACAACAGAAGATATGACTTAGCAAAAGTTGGTAGATATAAATTTAATCAAAAATTAAATTTATCTACAAGAATCAAAGGAAAAGTTGCAGCAGAAGATATTGTAGATAGCGAAACAGGAGAAGTATTTGTACAAGCAGGAGAAGTAATTACTGAAGATGTTGCAGAAGATATCCAAAATTCAGGAATAAATATTGTAGATGTATTAGTCGGAGAAAGAAAAGTAAGAATTATAGGAAATAGCACAGTAAATATCCACAAAGTATTACCAACTGTTGATTTAAGCAAATTACATTTTAAAGAATTAGTTAATTATACAGTACTTAAAAATATCATAGATAATACAGATGAAGCTGACTTAGTAAAAACAATAGAAGAAAGAGAAGAAGAGTTAGTTCCAAAACACATAACAACAGAAGATATGATAGCTTCAATAAACTACTTATTAAACTTATCACATGGACTAGGAAAACCAGATGATATAGACCACTTATCAAACCGTAGAATTAGATGTGTTGGAGAATTATTACAAAATCAATTCAGAATTGGTTTAACAAGACTTGAAAGAGTAGTTCGTGAAAGAATGACAATTCAAGACTTAGATGTTATAACACCACAAACATTAATAAATACAAAACCAATAACATCATCAATAAGAGAATTCTTTGGAAGCTCTCAATTATCACAATTTATGGACCAAACAAATCCTCTTTCAGAATTAACACATAAAAGAAGAATATCAGCATTAGGACCTGGAGGATTAACAAGAGAAAGAGCAGGATTTGAGGTTCGTGATATTCACTACACACACTATGGAAGACTTTGTCCAATAGAATCTCCAGAAGGACCAAACATTGGACTTATATCAGCATTATCATCATTTGCACAAATAGATGAATATGGATTTATAGAAACACCATACAGAAAAATAGATCCAGAAACACACAAATTAACAGACATAGTAGAATATATGAGTGCAGATGTAGAAGACAATTACATAATAGCTCAAGCATCAGAGCCAATAGATGATGAAGGAAGATTTGTAAATCCTCGTGTAAGAGTAAGATTTAGAAATGAAGTTATAGAAGTTGACAGAGATAGTGTTCAATATGTTGATGTATCTCCAAAACAATTAGTATCAATAGCAGCAGCAATGATACCATTCTTAGAGCACGACGATGCAAAAAGAGCGCTAATGGGTGCTAACATGCAACGTCAAGCAGTACCATTAATGATTACAGAAAGCCCAATAGTTGGAACAGGTATTGAATATAGAGCAGCAAAAGACTCAGGAATACTTATTTTAGCAGAAGATGATGGAGTAATCGAAAAAGTAACAGGAGATAGTATAACAGTAAAATATAACAATGGAAAAACAGTAGTACATAAACTTCGTAAATTTAAAAGAACAAATGGTGGAACTTGTATCAACCAAAAACCAATAGTAAAAAGAGGAGAAATAGTTAAAAAAGGTGATGCAATAGCAGATGGACCATCAACTAAAGATGGAGAAATGGCATTAGGTAAAAATGTACTAGTAGCATTCTCAACTTGGGAAGGATATAACTACGAAGATGCTATTTTATTAAATGAAAGACTTGTAAAAGAAGATGTATTTACATCAATTCATATTGAAGAGTATGACTGTGAATGTAGAGATACAAAGCTAGGTGCAGAAGAAATAACAAGAGATATTCCAAACATAGGAGATGACTCATTAAAAGACTTAGATGAAAATGGAATTATTAGAATTGGTGCAGAAGTAAGACCTGGAGATATCTTAGTTGGAAAAGTTACTCCAAAAGGAGAAACAGAATTAACAGCTGAGGAAAGATTATTAAGAGCTATCTTTGGAGAAAAAGCAAGAGAAGTAAGAGATACATCATTAAGAGTACCTCATGGAGAAGCTGGAACAATAGTAGATGTAAAAATATTTACTAGAGAAAATTCAGATGAATTAGGACCTGGAGTAAACCAAATAATAAGATGTTATATAGCAACAAAAAGAAAAATATCAGTTGGAGATAAAATGGCTGGTAGACATGGTAACAAAGGTGTTATATCAAGAGTATTACCAGAAGAAGATATGCCATTTATGCCAGATGGAACACCAATAGACATTTTATTAAATCCACTAGGAGTTCCTTCTCGTATGAACTTAGGGCAAGTTCTAGAAGTTCACTTAGGAGGAGCAGCTAAAGCTTTAGGATGGCATATATCTACACCAGTATTTGACGGTGCTACACAAGAAGACGTAGAAGAATTATTAGAACAAGCTGGTATGAGCAAAGATGGAAAAACAACATTATATGATGGAAGAACAGGAGATCCATTTGCAAGTCCAATTACAGTTGGAGTAATGTATATGTTAAAACTACATCACTTAGTAGATGATAAAATTCATGCTCGTTCAACAGGACCATACTCATTAGTAACACAACAACCACTTGGAGGAAAAGCTCAATTTGGTGGACAACGTTTTGGAGAGATGGAAGTTTGGGCATTAGAAGCATATGGAGCTGCATACACATTACAAGAAATGTTAACAGTAAAATCAGACGATGTTGTAGGAAGAGTAAAAACATATGAAGCAATTGTAAAAGGTGAAAATGTACCAGAGCCAGGAGTACCAGAAAGCTTTAAAGTTCTTGTAAAAGAATTACAATCATTAGGATTAGATGTAAGATTATATTCAGAAGACAATCAAGAACTAGAGTTAAAAGAAAATATTGAAGATGGAATAGAATATGATCCAGAAAAAGAAAAGAAATATCAAGCAGATGAAGAAGAAGCAGTATTAGTTGATGGCGAATTGGAAGATGGATATTCAGAAGCAACAGAAGATGATATTTTATTAGATGAAGAATCAATGGATGATGGAAATGATGAATTATTCGAAGATCTAGATGATTTAGGAGATGAAATGCTTTTTGATAGTGACTTAGCTAATGACAATTTGGAAGATGAAAATGATTTAATATAGTTTAAAGAGAAATATTAAAAAGTTACTTAGGTATATGGAAAAATCATATAAAAAGAAAAAGTAGAATATGATTTTTCCTATACAATAAAAATATAACTAAATAAATTTTAAAAAAGAAAATATCGACCTAAAGGAATTGCACCAGCAGTGGAAAGTATATTTATCTTGTTTTAAAATTACCCACGAATGATAGGGATTAATTCCTAAAATTCAAAAAATCTATTTAGGGGGAAATAAAGTGGACGAATTAGATATTTTTAATAAGTTAAAAATAGGAATTGCATCAGATGAAAAAATAAGAGAATGGTCAAAAGGAGAAGTAAAAAAACCAGAGACTATAAATTATAGAACACTAAAACCAGAAAAAGATGGTCTATTCTGTGAAAGAATATTTGGTCCAACAAAAGACTGGGAATGTCATTGTGGAAAATATAAAAGAGTTAGATATAAAGGTATAGTATGTGACAGATGTGGTGTTGAAGTAACAAAGGCAAAAGTTAGAAGAGAAAGAATGGGACATATAGAACTTGCTGCACCAGTTGCGCATATATGGTATTTTAAAGGAATTCCTAGTAGAATTGCTTTAATGTTAGATATCTCACCAAGAAATCTAGAAAAAATAATATATTTTGCATCATATGTAGTTGTAGATAAAGGAACATCTGGATTAGAAAAATGTCAAGTATTAAATGAAAAAGAATACCATGAAGCAGTAGAAAAATATGGTAGAGGTTCATTTAAAGCAAGAATGGGAGCAGAAGCTCTAAGAGAATTGCTTGAACAAGTAGATTTAGATAAATTATCAGCTCAAATTAAAAAAGAATTACAAAATGCAAGTGAACAAAAAAGAGTAAAATTAGTAAAAAGATTAGATACAGTAGAAGCATTTAGAATTTCAGGAAACAGACCTGAATGGATGGTTATGAATGTTGTACCAGTAATTCCACCAGAACTAAGACCAATGGTACAATTAGACGGTGGTAGATTTGCAACATCAGACTTAAATGACTTATACAGAAGAGTTATAAACAGAAATAACAGATTAAAAAGATTATTAGAATTAGGCGCACCTGAAATAATTGTAAGAAATGAAAAAAGAATGTTACAAGAATCAGTAGATGCCTTAATAGATAATGGAAGAAGAGGAAGACCAGTAACAGGAGCTGGAAACAGACCATTAAAATCTTTATCAGATTTATTAAAAGGAAAACAAGGTCGTTTCCGTCAAAACTTACTAGGAAAGCGTGTTGACTATTCAGGACGTTCAGTTATCGTAGTAGGACCAGAATTAAATATCTATCAATGTGGACTTCCAAAAGAGATGGCAATAGAATTATTCAAACCATTTGTAATGAAAGAATTAGTTGGAAGAGGAATAGCACAAAATATAAAAAATGCTAAAAGAATGGTAGAAAGATTAAAACCAGAAGTATGGGGAATCTTAGAAGAAGTAATAAAGGATCACCCAGTAATGCTAAACCGTGCGCCTACACTACATAGACTAGGAATTCAAGCATTTGAACCAGTATTAGTAGAAGGTAGAGCAATAAAACTTCACCCATTAGTTTGTGAAGCTTTCAACGCTGACTTCGACGGTGACCAAATGGCTGTGCATTTACCATTATCACCAGAAGCACAAGCAGAATCAAGATATTTAATGCTTGCAACAAACAACTTATTAAAACCACAAGATGGTAAACCAGTTGCAGTACCTAGACTAGACATGATTCTAGGAAGCTACTACTTAACAATGGTATTAGATGGAGAAAAAGGTGAAGGAACATATTATAAAGATCCAGATGAAGCAATAATGGCCTTTGAAAACCATGATGTAGGAATTCATGCTAAAATATTTGTAAGAATTTCTAAGGAAATAGATGGAGAAATAAAAACTAAAAAGGTAGAAACTAGTGTTGGTAGAATTATCTTCAACCAAGGAATACCACAAGATTTAGGATTTATAGACAGAAAAGAAGATCCATTCCAATATGAAATAAGCTTCCCAGTAATGAAAAAATCAATGGGAACAATAATTGAAAGAGTAATAAGAACACATGGACTAACAGAATCAGCAGAAGTAATAGACTATATTAAAGCTTTAGGATTTAAATATTCAACACTTGCAGGTATCACATTCTCAATGAGTGATGTTCAAGTGCCAGAAGCTAAAAAAGGATTATTAAAAGAAGCTGACCAAATGATAGAAAATATCAGAAAACAATATGCAAGAGGTATCATAACAAATGATGAACGTTATGGAGAAGTTATCAAAGTTTGGGAAAGCACAACAAATAAAGTTAGTAACGCAATGGAAGAAAACTTTGACGAATTAAACCCAATATATATGATGGTTAAATCAGGAGCCAGAGGTAACATGAGTCAGTTAAGACAAATTGCAGGTATGCGTGGACTTATGGCTAGTACAACAGGTAAAGCAGTAGAAATACCAATCAAATCATCATTCGCAGAAGGACTAGACGCCTTAGAATACTTCATATCAGCCCATGGAGCAAGAAAAGGACTTTCAGATACAGCCTTAAGAACAGCTGACTCAGGATATTTAACAAGAAGATTAGTAGACGTATCACAAGACATAATAGTTAGAGAACATGACTGTGGAACACATGAAGGTATCATGACATATGACATAAAAGATGGAAATCAAATAATAGAAAAAATGGAAGAAAGACTATTAGGAAGATATGTTGTTGAAGATGTATATAATCCAGAAACAAACGAATTAATAGTAGACAAAGACACAATGATAACAGAAGCAATTGCTGAAAAAATAGTAAATGCAGGAATTGAAAAACTAGAAGTTCGTTCAGTACTTGGATGTAGATCAAAACATGGTGTATGTCAAAAATGTTATGGAATGGGATTAGCAAGAAGAGACCTAGTTTCAATAGGGGAAGCAATAGGAATAATTGCAGCACAATCAATTGGAGAACCTGGAACACAGCTTACAATGAGAACTATCCACTCTGGTGGTGTAGCAGGTGTAGCAGATATCACACAAGGTCTTCCAAGGGTTGAAGAGTTATTTGAAGCTAGAAAACCAAAGGGACTTGCAATCATATCTGAAATAGCAGGAACAGTTAAAATTAAAGAAACAAAGAAAAAGAAAGAAGTTGTTATTACAAGTTCTGATAACTCTAAAACATATACAATACCATTTGGTTCAAAAATGAAAGTAAGAGATGGAGATATTGTTGAAGTAGGTCAACCACTAATCGAAGGTTCAGTAAATCCAGCAGAAATCCTTGCATTAAAAGGACCAGAAGGAGTATATGAATACTTAATTACAGAAGTACAAAAAGTTTATAGAAACCAAGGTGTTGATATAAATGACAAACATATTGAAGTAATCGGAAGACAAATGCTTAAAAAAGTAAGAGTTGAAGATAATGGAGATACAGATATGTTCCCAGGAGCATTAGTTGACATGTATGACTTTGAAGACAAAAACAACGAAGCTGTTCAAGAAGGAAAGAGACCAGCAACAGGTAAAAGAGTATTACTTGGAATTACAAAAGCTTCATTAGCAACAGAAAGTTTCTTATCAGCAGCATCATTCCAAGAAACAACAAGAGTTCTTACAGAAGCAGCTGTAAAAGGAAAAGTAGACGACTTAGTAGGATTAAAAGAAAATGTTATAATTGGTAAATTAATCCCAGCAGGAACAGGAATGCAAAGATATCAAGACTTACACATTAATACAGAAAAGAAATTAGAAGAAGTTGCAGATACTGAAGAAATTAATGGTTAATTTTTAGAAAATGGAAATATATTAGAAAAGTGATAAAAAGCCACAATTAATAATAACTTTGAAATTTTCTTCTTATAAGTTTGAAAATTGAAATGGATGAATAAAATGTGGCAAATTCACTTTTCTGATAAATGTATAAAAATTAATTAAAAGGAAGAATGTCTATGAATAAAACTAAAGAAGATAAAGAAATAAAAAGTAAAAAGGAAATAAAGAATATAAAAAAGAATTCAAGAATAATATTAATATCAATTGTAATTATTGTACTTTTAGTAATAGTAGGAATATCAATATATTTTCTTTTAAAAAATAATAAAAATGTTGATGAATTAGGAAATAACAAAGAAGAAAACAATCAAAAAGAAAGTACGTCATTAATAGATTATGAAAACATGAATAATGTTGAATTAATAGATGGAGAGAAGAAAAATAATTCAAAAGCTTTATTAGAAGAAAAAAACTTCAAAGGACTTAAAGTAAAAGATATTAAGTTAGAAGAAATAAATGGAACTACAAATTTTACTGCGAAACTTGAAAATAATACAAATGAGGATTTTAAGAGTTGCATAATCGTTCTTATTTTTACAAATGAAGATGGAACAGAATATGCAAGATTAGAAGGTTCAATATCAGATATTCCTAAGGGAAAAAGTACAATTTTAGATGCTAGCACAACATCTGATTTAACAAATGCTTTTGACTTTAGAATTGAAGAAATTTAAGATATGAAAACACAAGAAAGACTATTAAAAAATAGTCTTTTTTGTGTTTTTATAAGAAAAATTCGTAATATTAAAACAGTATAAAAACATAAAGATATATTTTGAAATATAATATATAAAAATTGATAAAACCCTTATATCCGTATATTTTTCCCGATATTTATTCATAAAAACAAATAAAGTTACAAAAATGTAATAAAAATTTAATATACAACATGAAGTGAAACAAACTCTATATCCGTATATCTTAAAGAATTTGCAATTTTTTGCCAGCTTTTGTCTAGTTGTTTTTGATATAAATATATCTTACAATATATTATATATAAATTACTTTAAAGAAAGGAACACATAAGATGATAAAAAAATTAAGGGAAAATAAATTTTTTAGTGAAAAGGGTTCAGTGACATTGTTTATTTTAATAGCGATTATATTTTTTCTAATAGTATCACTGAATGTGTATTCTAGTAATAAAAATAAGTTAATTGCGCAAACAGAAGAAATAAAAGCAATTGAAGAAAATTATAATAAAGATTTAGAAAATATGGATGAAATATATGAAAATTTGGTAAAAGCTGACTTAAAAACAGTTTTTATTAAGGAGTCTACTATTAATAGTCCTAACAAAGTGGAGTATAATTTATCTGAGTGGACAAATGAAAATGTAATAGCTAAAGTGACAGTAAGCTCTGAAAATAATCCAGATGCTCAGTTACAAGTTAAAGTAACTAGTAAGAAAACAGGCAATACTGTTACATATAATAAAAGTCAAGTTGATAATAATGAAGTTATAATTACTGGAAATAGTACAGTTGTTGTTACATTTGGAGATAAAGAGCAAAGAATTGAATTAACAAAATTTGATAAAGAAATTCCCGTGTTGTTTTATGATTCCTTTTATATTAAAAATAATGGAAAATATGCTTCTGGAACATGGACTAATAAAGAAACTTATACAACCATTTCAGTAAAAGAAGAAATATCAGGAATTCCAGAAATGTATTATTCAACAGATAAACAAAATTGGATAAAACTTGATTTCAACCAAAGCAATGGTATTTATCAAGAATTAAATAAATATTGCGGAAAAGAAACCTGGACTTTAAAAGATGGTAGAATTGAAGATATTTATTTTAGAGCTAAAGATAGAGCAGGAAATTATTCAAATATTTCTAATGTATATCAATTAAGATATGACTTAACAGCACCAACAAAACCAATAATAGAAAATGAGTATAATGATATATGGACAAATAAAGATGTTGAAATCATTGCAAAATCTAGTGACTCATTATCAAAAATTTCAAAAATAGAATATAGCTATGATGAGGTAGATTGGCAATCTAACTGGCAAGGAATATTACAAAATAATGGAAATGAAGCATCAATTTCAGGAAAATGGGATAATAGTTTTAATGGAAAAATATATGTTAGAGCAATAGATAATGCAGGAAATATAAGTGAAACTTCATATACAACTGTAAAACAAGATATAATACCTCCAACAGTGAATATAACTCCAAATGGAAATACTTATTATATTCCGGCAGGAGGAAAAACAACACTAAAAGCAAAATTAGAAGCACTAGATAATGAAAGTGGATTACATACATTAGAGTATGCATGGTCTACATCTAATACAGTAGAACCAATAAATTGGGAAACATTTGAAAATGGGAAAGAAATAGTAAAAAATGATGCTACAAGTGGAACATACTATTTATGGACAAATGTAATTGATAATGTAGGCAATAAAGCAAGTAAAATAAAAGTAAGTAATCCTTTTATAGTAAGTTCAAATAACTCAGAAGCATTTAAAATAGTAATAACATCTACTCCGACTACATGGACAAAAGATAATGTAAATATAACAATTACATATGGTTCAGCATTAACTCAAGGAAAAAAAGCTGGAATGGGAATAAGCATAGAAGAAGCAAAAAATGCTGCGAGTGAAAATACAGCAAATCAAATGGTAGTTACAACTAATAATTACTATATTTATGCTGAAGCAATAGACGGTAATGGAAACAAAGTTACTGCTACAAAACAAATAACTAATATTGATAAAATAGCACCAACTGTAGAGTTGGGCACAAATGGAGGTACATATACTGTTGCACAAAATAGCAATTTTGCGCAAATAACTACAAGTATAAATGCCCAAGATGTGAATGGATCTGGACTAAATACTTTAGAATATCAAATAAGTTCTTCTAGCACATTGCCATTAGATGATGATCCAAATTGGAAAACTTTTACTAATGGAAATATAATAACAGAAAATATATCAGGAGGAATATGGTATTTATACACAAAAGTAACAGATAATGCTGGAAATAGAGCAATTAATATTCAAAAATCAAATCCATATATAGCAAATTATTCAGTCATATATGATGCTAATGGTGGAAAAGGGGCTCCTGATAGCCAAATAAAAGAACATAATAAAACTATAACATTGAGTACTATACAGCCTTCAAGAACAGGATATACATTTATAGGATGGTCAACTAATAAATCTAGTTCAACAGCTGAATATCAACCAGGAGCAACATATACAAATAACGCCTCAGCTACTTTATACGCAGTTTGGCAAGCTAAACAAATAGAAGTTACATTTGTAAGAAATACTTCTTCAACTGATAACACTAGCGTTAAACAAACATTTACATATGGAGTAACTGAACAAAAATTTAGTGATAAAGGATGGACAAAAACAGGATATACTTTACTTGGCTGGAATAAAGATAGAGATGCATCAACAGCTCAATATAGTGTTTTATCTGAAGTATCAGATACTTGGATAAATACAAATTCACCTAAAATTACAATTTATGCAATTTGGGAGCTAAATAGTTATTCTTTAACAGTAAATCCAAATGGCGGAACTTGGAATAGTACAACAGAAAATAGTGTATTTACACAAAATTATGGAACAACAAAAACAATAGCAAATCCAACAGCACCTACCGGATACAAAGTAACATTTAATGGAAATGGAGGAAGCACACCTTCAGCAATAACATCAACTAAATCATTTAGTGGTTGGACAAACAGTGGTAGTGGAACATTAAGTGGAACAACATATACATTCGGAGCAGGAAATGGAACATTAACAGCAAATTATAAAAATAACAGTATAACATTACCAACACCAACAAGAATGGGTTATACATTTGCAGGATGGTATGATGCAGCAAGTGGAGGAAATAAAATAGGTAATGGAGGTGCAACATATACTCCAACATATAACAGAACAATGTATGCTCATTGGGCAGATACACAAGCGCCTGTTATTAATAAATTTGAATTAGGAGATATAACTGCCTCATCAATAAAAGTTGAGGTAAATGCAACCGACAATGTAGCAATACAAAAATATGAATTTTACTTAGATAATGTATTGAAAGGAACATTAACAACATCTAGTACTAGTGCATCATATACATATACAAATTTGACACCATTAAAAACATATTCATTGAAAGTAGTGGTTAGAGATACTTCAGGAAATAGTTCTACAAAAACAATAACTAAGAAGTTAACGAATGTAGTGGAAATAAAAAATGTTAAGCGTGATGGATATGATGTATATGCATATACAGATGCAACAGGGATACAAGAAGTATTATTTCCTACATGGACAGAAAAAAATAATCAAGACGATATGATTTGGAAAGCTGGAACTTTAGAAAAAACAGGAGTATATTATTTTAGAGTAAATGTTTCAGATCATAATTATGAATATGGAAAATACAATACTCATGCTTACTATAATACAGCAAATCAAAAGAATATTTTTATAGCAGGTACTTCAACAGAAATAAAAAGTGAAAAATATTTGACAACAAAAAATATTAACAGAGAAGGATTTGATATTGAATATTATACAGATTCTCCAGGACTAAGCAAAGTAGAATTTCCAGTATGGACAGAAAAGAAAATAGGAAATACAACTCAAGATGATATTAAATGGTATGCGGCTAAATCAGTTGGCAATGGGGCGTATACATATCATGTCGGTGTAGCAAGTCATAATTATGAATCGGGTAAATATAATATACATACATATGAGAAAAATGCAAGTGGAGTGTCTAATTTAACTTTAGGGACATCAGCTACAGTGCCAAATACAGAGATGGCATATATATGGAATGTTACATCAAAAGGATATAATGTAACTGTTTATACAAATAGAAGTAATGTAAGTGAGGTATTACTTCCAACATGGACAAACAAAAACTCACAAGATGATATAGAATGGATAACTACAAGACCTTTAGGAAACGGAGCATACATAGGTGAAGTAAAAGTTTCAAATCATAATTATGAAAGTGGTTGGTATAATACACATGTGTACGCTAAAATAAACGGAAAAGACCAAATGATAACAACATTAGGTGTAAACATAGTAGCAGAATCTCCGCCAGCACATACTTGTAATACAGGAGGATACTGTACAACTCTTCACAATCACTCATATGGATGGTCATGTGAATGCGGGGGATACCACTATCAATATAGACATCCTATATGTACAATATGTGGAAAGAAATCACCGGTTTCATGGTTTAAGTGTCCAAATAGACCAGAAGGAATTCCAATGAATTGTCCAGGATAGATTAGAAAGGAAAATAAAGTTGAAAAAAAAATATGTAGATAAAAGGAAAAAAACATTTTTACTAGCATTCATTATTATTAGTATATTAATATGCATCAGTATAACAGTATATAAATATTATTATATACAAAAAATGAATCAAAAAGAAAAAAATGAAGCAAAAGAAGTTTTAGAAGTGAATCCTTCGGAAACCGAAATACAAAGTCTAGAAAGTTTAGATGAGATTCAAAAAAATCAAGAACAAATTCAAGAAGATTTAAAAAAATTAGGAGAAGAGGTACAAACAGAAATTTCAAACTCAAATACTAGTTTCTTAGAACCCAAAGGAATAGAAGGGCTGATATATAGAAATATAAGATTATTAAAACAAGATAATGTAGTTATTTTTATAGCAGAAGTCTACAATAGTTCTAATGAGGATATTTCTAAAACAGATAAAGAAGTTGTTTTATTAGATGAAAACAATTCTGAATTAGGAAGAATAAAAATATGTATACCTGAAGTGAAAAGGTTTCAATCGACAATAGTTCTTTCACAAACTGATAAAATAGATTGTGATATTCAAAAAGCGTATTATTTTGAGGTTCAGTAGTAATAAAGGGCATTTAATATATTCTATTAAGTGTCCTTTGATTTAATAACATGATTTGTAATATTCGTAAACCTTGACAAACAGTACAATACTTAGTAAAATATATTATAGTAAAAGGAGAGATGTATGCAAAATTCTAATAGAAAGTTTTTTGAAACACTAATTTCAAAAACTAAAATATATCTAGTAATAATATTAATACTATTAATTATACTAAGTGTGCAAAATCACATAATGATAATACCGTCAATAATATTGTTTGCATCTGTTGTGATATATTCATATTATACAAACAATAGAAGGAAAAGTGAAATATCAGAAACATTGCAAGATTTAACACTAACAGTTGATTCAGCAGCAAAAACAAGTTTAATAAATTCACCATTTCCACTAATAATTATAGAAACAGATGGAAATATAATATGGAAAAGTTCAAAATTTAATATAGAATTTATGAATATAGATATAAATTCATATTTAAATGATTTAGTAATAGATATAAAAACAGAGATTGAAAGTAGAGAAAATAAAAAAGAAAGAACAATAGTAAGACATATTGAACTAAACAACAAATATTATGAAATAGTAGGAAAATTTGTACATTCAAAACATCATGAAAATAAAAACAATGATATATATATGTTAATGTTATATTTTATAGATGAGACTGAAAACATCAAATTGCAAAAAGAATACAAAGATTCTAAATCATGTGTAACTATAATGATGGTAGACAATTATGAAGAAACAATGCAACAATTAGAAAGCGAGGAAAAACCTCAAGTTATTGCAGAAATTGATAAATGTGTTTATGAATGGACAGATAAAACAAACGGTATTTTAATAAAATCAGATAGAGATAGATATATATATTTATTTGAACAAAGATACCTAGAAAAAGTAAAAGAAGATAAATTTAGTATTTTAGATAAAATAAAAGAAATAAAAACAAAAGAAAATATACAATTGACTTTAAGTATAGCAGTATCTAATGATGGCATAACAGATAAAGAAAAATATAAATCAGCAGGAGCAGCAATGGATATAGTACTTGGAAGAGGTGGAGATCAAGCTGTTATACGAGAAAATGAAATATATAAATTTTATGGTGGAAGAGCTCAAGAAGTAGAAAAAAGAACAAAGGTAAAAGCAAGAATTGTAGCGCATGCATTAGAAAATTTAATAAGAGAATCTAGCAAAGTAATGATTATGGGACATACAAATCCTGATATTGACTCTATGGGAGCCGGTATGGGAGTATATCGCTTAGCAAGAGATATTGGAAAAAATGTATATATTATAGATAGTCAAGAAAGTAATACATTACAAAGCTTCAAACAGTCATTATCTAAAGAGGTAGAATATGAGGATATATTAATTAGTAAAGAAGTAGCAGAAGAAAATATTGACCAAGATACATTATTAGTTATTGTTGATACCCATAAAGCAACATACGTAGAAGCACCAGAGTTATTAAAGAAAACAGGTAAAATAGTAATAATTGACCATCATAGAAGAAGTGCAGATTATATAGAAAATGCTACTTTAACTTTCCAAGAAGTTTATGCTTCATCAGCAGCTGAGCTTGTAACAGAATTATTGCAATATGCAGAAACAAAAGTTGAACTAAAAACAATAGAAGCAGAAAGTTTATATGCAGGAATAATGATGGATACAAAAAACTTTACTTTTAAAACAGGAGTAAGAACATTTGAAGCAGCAGCATATTTGCGTAGATGTGGAGTAAATATAATAAAAGTTAAGAAATGGTTCCAAAGTGACTTGGTAACATTTAATAAGATTTCAGGTATAGTAAAAAAAGCAGAAATAGTAAATGATACAATAGCAATAGCAATATATGATAAAAAAGAAAAAGACTCAAGTGTAATATGTGCAAAAGCAGCAGATGAATTGTTAACAATTAGTGACATTACAGCATCTTTCGTACTGGGAAGAATGGGAAATAAAATATGCATAAGTGGAAGGTCTATTGGAGATATAAATGTACAAATAATACTTGAAAAACTAGGCGGTGGAGGTCACATTACTTTAGCAGGAGCTCAAGTTGAAGGAATGACAATGGAAGAAACTAAACAAGAATTGATAAATAGAATTAATGAGTATTTTTCAGAAATTGAATAATTGAAAATAATTATTAAAAAACTGGCGACTAATTATTTATAATTAGTCGCCTTTCATAGCTTTAAATAATTGAGAAATCAATACTTTTAAAAAATTTATATACACTAAAGAACTTGAAAAAAGCGAATAAGTGTAGTAAAATATATCATAGTTTTTACTAAATAAGGAGGTATATAACGATGAAAGTAATATTAAAAGCAGATATAAAAGGTGTAGGGAAAAAAGACCAAGTAATAAATGCATCAGATGGATATGCAAGAAATTTTTTATTCCCAAAAAATTTAGCAGTAGAAGCGAATAAAGAAAATATGAGTAAGTTAAAAGCAAAACAAGATTCAGCTAAATATCAAAAAAATCAAGAAAAAGAGGAAGCAATGAAAATTGCAGGTAAATTATCAAAAATATCATTAAAAATAAAAGTAAAAGCAGGAGGAAATGGAAAAATTTTTGGTGGAGTATCTTCAAAAGAAATAGCACAAGAATTAAAAGAACAATACAACATTGTAGTTGATAAAAAGAAAATAGAATTAAAAGAAACAATAAAAGAATTAGGCATAAGAAGTGTAGAAATAAAACTATTTGAAGGGGTAATTGGAAAAGTAAAAATAGATGTTATTTCAGAATAAAGATAATAGCTTCAATATATAATGAATTTATCATTTCAGTGTAAAGAAAAAAGCTTCAATATATAAATTTGTTTTAAAATGAAGCACAAACTATAGAAAACAAATTTAAAAATCTAAAAATATATGGGGGAATAAAAATGGAACTAGGAAAAGTACCGCCAAATGACATAGAAGCAGAACAAGCAATTTTAGGAAGTATGCTTACTGATAAAGATGCAGTTATATCAGCAATAGAAGTCTTAAAAGAAGAAGATTTTTATAGAGCTGATAATAGAGCAATTTATGGAGCAATTTTAAATTTATATAGTAGAGCAGAGCCAATAGATATAATTACCGTAAAAGCAGAATTAGAATCTTTAGGAAAGTTTGAACAAGTTGGTGGTCTTGAATATTTAGCAATGTTACCAGACAAAGTACCAACAACAGCTAATGCAATGAAATATGTGAATATTGTTGAAGAAAAATCTACATTAAGAAGTTTAATAAAGACTGCAAACGAAATAATAGAATTAGGATATGATCCAACAGAAGATGTGACAGATGTTATGGAAAATGCAGAGAAGAAGATTTTTAATATAATGCAAAACAAAGACAAAAAAAGTTATTCCCCAATAAAAGATATTTTGGTTGATAGCTTTACTCAACTAGAAGAATTATATAATAGAAAACAACATATTACAGGAGTTCCAACAGGATTTACAGAACTTGACTATAAAACAGCAGGTTTTCATGGGTCAGATTTAATATTAATAGCAGCAAGACCTGCTATGGGAAAATCTGCTTTTGCATTGAATATAGCAACAAATGCAGCTGTAAGAGCAAATGTACCAGTAGTTATATTTAGCTTGGAGATGTCAAAAGAACAAATGGTAAACAGAATTTTATGTAGTGAAGCTATGGTTGATAGTAATAAGGTAAGAACAGGAAAGCTAGAAGAAGATGATTGGACAAAATTGGCAGGAAGTATAGGACCATTATCAGAAGCTGAAATATTTATAGATGATACACCAGGTATATCTGTTACAGAAATAAGAGCTAAATGTAGAAAATTAAAATTAGAGAAAAATATAGGAATGGTAGTAATTGACTATTTACAATTAGTTCAAGGTAGCAATAAAAGAAATGGAAGCCGTGAGCAAGAAATTTCAGAAATTAGTAGGTCTTTAAAAATCTTAGCAAAAGAAATTGGAGTACCAGTAATAGCATTATCCCAATTATCAAGAGCTGTAGAACAAAGACCAGACCATAGGCCAATGCTATCAGACTTAAGAGAATCAGGAGCAATAGAGCAAGATGCCGATATAGTTATGTTTTTATATAGAGATGACTATTACAACCAAGATAGTGAAAAGAAAGATATAGCAGAAGTAATAATTGCAAAACACAGAGGAGGCTCAACTGGAACAGTAGAACTATTATGGTTAGGAAGTTATACAAAATTCGTTAATTTAGAAAGAAGATTTGACGATTAGTGTGATTTGTGCCTTAAATGGAAGGAATGATAGAAAAATGGCAAAAAGAATAATATATGGATTAAAAGAAAAAATTTTAGACACAATTAAAAATTATGAATTAATATCAAATGGAGACAAGCTAGTATTAGGAGTTTCTGGAGGACCTGATTCAATGTGTATGTTAAATGTTCTAAAAGAAATAAAAGAAAATGGAACATTAGATTTTGAAATTACAGTTGCACACATTAATCATATGATTAGGGAAGAAGCAAAAGAAGATGAAAATTATGTAAAAAACTATTGTAAGGAAAATGGAATTAATTTCTATTCAAAAAGTATAGATGTAGAAAAAATTGCCAATACTAATAAAATAGGAACAGAAGAAGCTGGAAGGAATGAAAGATATAAGTTTTTTGATGAAATATTAGAAAAAACAGATTCAAATAAAATTGCAATAGCACATAATAAAAATGACAATACAGAAACAGTAATAATGAATATAATAAGAGGAAGCGGAGTTTCAGGATTAAAAGGAATTGAAGCAAAGAGAGAAAAATATATAAGACCACTTATCGAATGTGAAAGAGAAGAAATTGAAAAATATTGTGAAAAAGAAAACTTAAATCCAAGAATAGACAGAACAAATTTTGAAAATATTTATACCAGAAATAAAATAAGAAATATTGTAATACCATTTATAAAGCAAGAATTTAATCCAAATATTATAGAAACAATAAATAGGCTATCAAATTTAGTAGAGGAAGAAGAAAGATACATAGAAAAACAAGTCGAAAAAGAATATAAAGAAATACTTATAGAAGAAGATTTAGAAAAAAGAACAATAATAGTAGATTTAAAGAAATTTAATAATGAAGAAAAAGTAATAAAATCGAGATTAATACTATATACTATAACGAGGATTTTTGGGAATAGTAAAGGAATAGAAAAAATACATATAGAAGATATTATTAAACTTTGCAATAATAATGTAGGAAATAAATATTTAACTCCAAACAAAAATATAAAAGTTTTAACTAAAAATTCAAAAATATATTTTTTAGGTAAAGCTAGTTATCAAGTATCCGTAAAGGGATAGAAAGTACGGTAATTTTGTAATAAAAAAGAAATAAAAAAACTATTGAAAAACAAAAAACAATATGATATAAGATTTTAAAACATAAAGGGGATGTATTGTGACTTTAACATAATGCATAAAAGAGGAGGAAGAAATTTTGAAAAATGGAATTAAAACATTAGCTATGTGGCTAATTATAGGAGTAATATTTATTGTAGTATTATCATCAGTACTAGAAAATAGTAATTCTAAATTAAAATATTCTGATTTAATAGCTGATATTAATAATGGAAATGTTGAATCAATACAAATACAAGCAGATGGTAAAAATGCACAAGTACAATTAAAAGACGATAGAGTAAAAAAAGAAGTAAACATACCAGATATGGAAAGTTTTATGGCTTATACAGAAGACTTTCTTAAAGCAGGAGCGTTTACTTTAGAAGAAAAATCTGAGTCAATATTCATAACAATTCTTAGCTTGTTAACACCATTTGGAATAATAATAATTTTCTTAGTATTCTGGTTCTTAATGATGGGAGGAGCAAATAGTGGAGCTCCGGGTAATAAAACAATGGCATTTGGAAAAAGCAAAGCTAGAATGATGACACCAGCAGAAAAGAATAGAATAACATTTGAAGATGTAGCAGGTGTTGATGAAGAAAAAGAAGAATTAAGTGAAATAGTACAATTCTTAAAAAATCCAAAGAAATTTACAGATATGGGAGCAAGAATTCCAAAAGGAGTTTTATTAGTAGGTCAACCAGGAACAGGTAAAACTTTATTAGCAAAAGCAGTAGCAGGAGAAGCAGGAGTACCATTTTTCATAATAAGTGGCTCAGACTTTGTTGAAATGTTCGTCGGAGTAGGAGCATCAAGAGTAAGAGATTTATTTGAAGAAGCTAAGAAAAATGCACCATGTATCATATTTATAGACGAAATAGATGCAGTAGGAAGACAAAGAGGTGCAGGACTTGGTGGAGGACATGATGAAAGAGAACAAACATTAAATCAATTATTAGTAGAAATGGATGGATTTGCTGAAAATGAAGGAGTAATCGTTTTAGCAGCAACAAACAGACCAGATGTATTAGATAAAGCCTTACTAAGAGCAGGAAGATTTGATAGACAAATAGTAGTAGGAGCACCAGATGTAAAAGCAAGAGAACAAATATTAGAAGTACATTCAAGAAAGAAAAGACTAGCAGATGATGTAGATCTAAAAATAATAGCAAAAAATACTTCAGGATTCGCAGGAGCAGATTTAGAAAATGTCCTAAATGAGGCAGCACTTTTAGCAGCAAGAAGAAACTTAACTGAAATTGGAATGAAAGAAATAGAAGATGCAATGGTAAAAGTTACAATGGGACCAGAAAAGAAAACAAGAGTAAGAAGCGATAAAGAAAATAGACTAGTAGCATATCATGAAGCAGGCCATGCAGTAGTAAGTCACTACTTAGAAACACAAGACCCAGTGCATCAAATATCAATAGTACCAAGAGGAATGGCTGGGGGATATACAATGTATAGACCAACAGAAGATAAATCATTCATGTCAAAAACAGAAATGGAAGAAAATATTGTATCATTACTAGGAGGAAGAGTAGCAGAAGCACTTATATTAAATGATATATCAACAGGAGCAAGTAATGATATAGAAAGAGCTACAAAAATAGCTAGAAGCATGGTAACAAAATACGGTATGAGTGAAAGAATAGGAGCTTTAATGTTAGGTGAAAGCCAAGAAGAAGTATTCCTAGGAAGAGATTTTGGACATACAAAAGAATATTCAGAAGAAACAGCAGCAGTAATAGATGAAGAAACAAAAAGAATAGTAGATACTGGATATAATAGAGCTAAACAAATATTAACAGATAATGTTGATAAATTACATCAAGTAGCGGGCATTTTATTAGAAAAAGAAAAAATTGAAGCTGATGAATTTGAAGCAATATTTGGTGAATCTAATAATTAAAATAGGAATATAAGAAAATGAAAGTTATTATTTAATAATGAATAATATCAAAATATTTATTATTAAATAACATATAAAAAGTTTGAGTAAAAGTAAACCAGAATTATTAAATAATACTAATAATTCTGGTTTTTAGTATTTAGGATAAATAAGTTTTGAATATATTTGTATTGCTATTTTTTATAATTTAGTATAAAATAACAATAACAGAAGAAGAGAAAGGGAAACTTTTGGGAATAAATATGAAAAATTATTATGATATATTAGAAGTAAATAAAAGAGCATCAAAAGAAGTTATAGAAAAAGCATATAAAGTATTAGTTAAAAAATATCATCCGGATTTATATACTGGTGAAAAACAAAAATATGCAGAAAAGAAAATAAAAGATATTAATGAAGCATATGATGTATTATCAGACGAATTTTTAAAAGAACAATACGATACAGAACTTGAAAAAGAAATAGAAGAAATGTATCAAAAAAAATATAGTGTGAGAAATAATTTCAAGGAATATCAAACTAATAGTGAGAATGATATAAATAATAGTGAATTTAATAAAAATAATGCAAATAAATCAAATAATGAAAAAAATACTGAGCAGGAATATAATAAAAAATTAGGTAGTTTTGCTGGAATTGTAGAGTTAACAAAAGAATTATATAAAAATAAGCCTAAAAGAGATGAATTTAAAAAAATTACACAAAATGATATTATTGCAGTAATACTTACTATAATTGTTGTGATATTAATAGGAATAATATTATGGTTTATTCCATTTACCAATGGATGGATGAGAGAATTTCTGTTTGAAAATCCTTTATTTAATTGGATAGGAAATTTATTCTCATAATTTTAGTGACTTTGGTGATTTGGGTGATCGGATGATTTTGGGGTCGGAGATAAAAAGTAGAAAAATAAAATATAAATTAAATAAAGAGAAATACAAAAAATAATAAATATAAAACAAATTAAATTAATTTTATAATATAGATTAATTTAACTTGTTTTTTTATTTTGAGTATTATTTTTTTAATCAGAAATACCAACTATATAATCAATAGAGGTCTGGTAATATTGAGCTAAAGTAATGAGATGTGAAATAGGAATAGTTCTTTTACCACTTTCATATTCAGAATAATATTGTTGTGAAGTACCAAGAAGTTGAGCAATATCTTTTTGAAGTTTATCATTATCTTCTCTCAAATCTTTAATTCTTTTAAATTTCAAATTAATCACCTGCTAAATCTAATATATAATAATATTAGCAAAAATTTGAATAAATAAATCTTTATACATTAAAAGTTGTGCATAAAAATGAAAACATTTATATTACAAAAATGCCATTTTAAAATTAATAAAATTACCTATTGACAACAATATTGCTTTAATGTATAATTAATACCGTTAATAAGGGTTATCCCAACATACAGTTTTCGTATGACCGGAAGGAGGGGAAATTAAATGTTAGAGATTAAAGTTAATAATGGAAATATAGAAGATGCATTAAAAAGATTTAAAAGACAATGTGCAAGAAATGGAGTACTTCAAGAAGTACGTAAAAGAGAACATTATGAAAAGCCTAGTGTAAAGAGAAAGAAAAAATCAGAGGCTGCAAGAAAAAGAAAATTTTAGTAATTAAATAACTGATAAAAATAGGGATGGAAAATTGATTTTCATTTCTATTTTTTGTTTTTACTAAAAGGGATAAAATAGGAAATTTTCGGTACAATAAAAAATACAGAAAATTTAATTATTCTCTTTGTGTTTTGAATAAAAACGTGCAGAAAAAGTATAATAAGTTAGAAAGAATAGTTAAATGTATTAGTCTAAAAATAAAACTTATTAATATAGAATTTATGAAAAATATAAAAACTTACTCATTAAAATATTGTAAATAACAAAAAATAGTAATACAATAACTTAGAAAAAGGTATAGTTTGGAAGAAGGCAAAAATCTTTCATACTATGTAAGCTTTTAATTTAAGAGGGAAAGGAACGGTTTTTATGGAATACAAGAAAAGTGAAATAAAAAAAGGAATAAATTTGCATACAATAAAAACAGACAAATTTAAAACAAACTTAATTGCAATTTTTCTAACAACAAAATTAGAAAGAGAAACTGTAACTAAAAATGCAGTAATATCGGCTTTACTAAGAAGAGGAAGTAAAAATATGCCAACTCAAGAACAAATTAGTAAAGAACTTGAAGAAATGTATGGTGCTAGTTTTGACTGTGGGTTAGATAAAACAGGAGATAATCAAGTTTTAAAATTTTATATAGAAACAATAAATGATAAATTTTTACCACAAACTGAAGAAAATATGTTAAAAACTGCTATACAAAAAATAGTAGAAATAGTATTTAATCCATTAGTAGAAAATGAAGGATTCAAAAAAGAATATGTTGAACAAGAAAAGAACAATATAAAACAAAGAATAGAGGGGAAAATAGATAATAAAGCAAGTTATTCTCTTGATAGATGTATAGAAGAAATGTATAAAAATGAACCATTTGGATTATATAAATTTGGATATATAGAGGATTTGGATAATATTAATGAAAATAACCTATATGACCAATACAAAAAATTAAGAGAAGAGTGTAAAATTGATATATTTGTATCTGGTGACATTACTGAAAATATTGAAGAAATAGTAAAGGATAATGAAGACATACAAGGATTACAAGAAAGAGAAGCTAAATTTGTCACAAACAATGTAAATCTAAATAAAGTAAAAAATGTTGAAGAAAAAACTATAATAGAAAATATGGATGTAACACAGGGAAAATTAATATTAGGATTAGATATTAATTTTGAAAATGAAGAATTAAAATATGATACAATGATATATAACAGTTTGCTAGGTGGAAGTGCGAATTCTAAAATGTTTCAAAATGTAAGAGAAAAAGCACATTTAGCATATGTAGCAAGTTCAAGTTATCATAGAATTAAGAACAATATTTTCGTAAGATGTGGAATAGAAATATCAAACTATGAAAAAGCATTAGAATTAATAAGAAAGCAAATAGAAGATATGAAAGCAGGAGATTTTACGGAAGAAGAAGTAGAAAATGCAAAAAAAGGTATATTGGCATCGATAAAATTAATAGATGATGAACAAGATACTCAAATAACATATTGTTTTGGTCAAGAGTTATCAAAAAATGAAGTAAATTTAGAAAATTATATGAAAAAAATTCAAGAAGTTAATAAGCAGGATGTTATAGATATTGCAAGTAAAATAAAAATAAATACAATATACTTCTTAAGAAATTAGAAAAGGAAGAATTAGTTTTAAGGAAATAAAGAATATTTTACTAATATATGTGACTTTTAATAAGGTGGGAAAGGAATGAGAGTTTAATGCAAATTATAGAAAATTCAAAAGTAAAAGAAAAAATATATATTGAGAAACTTGATAATGGATTAACAGTAATGATAATACCTAAACCGGGTGTTCAAAAGAAATATATGATTTGGGGAACAAATTATGGTTCAAATGACAATGAATTCATAGTTCCAGGAGAACAAGAAAAAACAACAGTGCCAAATGGAGTAGCACATTTTTTAGAGCATAAAATGTTTGAACAAGAAAATGGAACAAATAGTTTAGATGTTTTAACAGCTCTAGGAACAGAAGCAAATGCATATACAACAAATGACCATACAGCATATTTATTTGAATGTACAGACAATTTTTATGAAGCAATGGATGAATTAATGGACTATGTTCAACACCCATATTTTACAGACGAAAATGTAGAAAAAGAAAAAGGAATAATTGGTCAAGAAATAATGATGTATGATGACTATCCTGAATGGAGAGTTTATCTAAATGCTATGGAAGCAATGTACCATAATAATCCTATAAAAATAGACATTGTAGGAACAATAGAAACAATTAGTAAGATTGATAAAGAAATATTATATAAATGTTATGAAACTTTCTATAATCCATCAAATATGGCAATGGTAATTTGTGGAGATTTTGAGCCAGAAAAATTAATAGAAGAAGTAAAGAAAAGATTAATAGACAAAAAAAGCAATGGCAAAATAGAAAGAATTTTTCAAGAAGAACCAGAAGAAATTGTAAAAGAAAAAATAGAACAAAAATTGGAAGTTAGTCAACCATTATATACAATAGGAATAAAAGATAAAATTGATAATGTGGAAAATTCCAACAAAACAGATATAGTAAAAAAACATATTGCAATAGAAATTTTACTAAATATAATAATGGGAAGAAGTTCAAAGTTATACAAAGAGTTATATAACGAAGGATTAATTTATTCAGGAGCAAGTTTAGACTATGAATTTTCAAAAACATATGCTCATATACTAATTGCTGGACAATCAACAGATCCAGAAAAATTATATGAAAAATTCAAATTAAGGGTAAAAGAGTTAAAGGAAAACGGAATAGATGAAAATGACTTCGAGAGAAACAAAAAAATGATATATGGTGGATATGTAAAAGAATATAATGATGTTACAGATATTGCAAGAATGTTTTTAGCAGACTACTTCAAAGGAATAAATAGTTTTGACTATATAGAAGAAATAAACAGTATAAATGTAGAATATTTAAACCAGGTGTTAAAAGATGTATTTAAAGAAAATAAAATGGTACTTTCAATAGTAAAAAGTTAAAAAATAATAGTTAAAAAATGTGTAAAAAAAGCGGTTATTATAAATTCAAAAAAATGATACCGTTTTTTTCTGTTTCTAGCTGTCGAAAAACAAGAAAAAATGTTATACGAAAGTTGACAAAAACCATTGAAAATACTTGACTAGAGGAGTTTTCTGTGTTAATTTATAAGTATACGGAAGATAAATTAATAAAAAGGAGAGATGAGTATGTTAAATGATGAAATTTGTAAATTAAGAAACAAATTAAATCAAAGTATAGAACAGAAAAAAGACTATACTATCATTTATCAATTAAGCATAGAATTAGACGAACTAATTGCAAAATACTATGAAGATAAACAACAAGTTTGTAGAGTTTGCAAGGCAAAAAGAAGTAATAAAAGAAATAAAATTGAATTAGATGGAAAAACTTAAAGACACAAATTTATTTTATACAATAAATTTGTGTCTTTTTGTTTTTTGGTTGAAAATAAAGAAAAAATATTATATAATTATTAACCGAATAAAAGGAGAAAAAATATGCGAGTTAATAAAAATGTAATAGAAAATTTATATAATGATGCAGGCTATGAAAGAACAAAAAAAGCTCAAAAATACAGGAAAGAAAAAAGGGTAGCAATTCAAAACTACGAATATGAAAATCCATTAAACTTTGAAATAAAAGCGAAAGTAAAAGGAAATGGAGAAATATATAACACATATGTATTAGTAAAAGATGGAGAAATAGAAGATGTAAGCTGTACTTGTTTAGACTATTATAATCATTATGGAGTATGTAAGCATTCTTTAGCAACAGTATTAACATTTGTTGATGAAGGAAATAACTATTCTTTAGAAGATGAACAACAAGAAATAGAAAACGAAACAGCTGACACAGAAAAAATTAAAGAGCAAGGTTTTGAATTGTTTGAAGACATGATAGAAAATAAAGCAATAGAAAGTGAAAATAAATTATCTACAAAAAATATATCAAACTCAAATACAACTCAAAATGAATACAGAATTTTTAACCAAATGGTAAGTATTTTTTACAACGAAGAATTAGAAGATCTAGAAGAAGAGGAAACAGAATTAAAAACACAAGGAAGTGTAAAACTAGAGCCAAGCATATATTATGACAAATTTACAGGAGAAATGAAGCTTGAATTCAAAATTGGAAAGACAAAAATGTATAAAATAAAAAACTTATCAGAATTTTATACAAGGATGTTAAACAAAGAGAATTATAGTTATGGTAAAAACCTAAAATTTGTTCATATAAAAGAAAATTTTGAAGAAGAAAGCCAAAAACTATTAGATTTTTTAATGAAATATGCAGAGATTATAAAATATGCAAATTCAAATTCAAATAGCAATTATAGATTCTATGGAAATGCATTAAGTGAAACTAGTATAATATTAAGCAATAGTGGAATAGATGATTTATTTGAAATACTAAAAGGAAAAGAGATTTTAGTAAAAAGAGAATATACAGAAAATTTAGTAGAATTTACAGAAGAAAAACCAGATATAGAGTTTATAGTAAATAAATTAGGAAAAGACCAATATGAAATAGTACCAAGTATTGATATATATAAGGTATCTATAATAATAGGGAAAAAATATAAATATGTTTTAAGTGAGAAAAAATTATATAGATGTACAAAAGAATTTGAAAACTCAAATTTAAAAATGTTAGAAATATTTAGACAAAACTATATGACCGAAGTAAAATTAGGCAAAAAAGAATTATCTCAGTTATTTTCTATCGTAATACCTAAAGTAAAAGATGCAATAAACTTAGAAAATCTAAGAGAAGAAGAAATAGAAAAATATAAACCAGAAATATTAGTAGTAAAAGTATATTTAGACTTTGACAAAAATGATTATTTAATAGCTGATGTCAAATTTCAATATGGAAATAACGAATTTAATCCTTTAGATGAAAAACAAAAAATAAACTTTGCTAGAAATAAAATTCAAGAAACAAAAACTTTAAACATTTTCAGAAAAACAGGATTTATGTTTGATATAAATAACTTAAGATTTATATTACCTGATAATGATAAGATTTATCAATTTCTAACAGATGATATAAACTATTATATGCAAAAGTTTGATGTACTAGTAACAGAAAATTTCAAGCAAAAACAAATAAGACAAAATAAAATTGGAAGCTTAGGTGTTAAAGTTGAAAATAATTTACTATCAATAGACTTAAAAAAATTAGACATAGATATTAATGAACTAGAAGATATAATGTCAAAATATAACTTAAAGAAAAAATATCATAGATTAAAAGATGGAAGTTTCTTGAACTTAGAGAATAATGAAGAAATAGAATTTTTAGATAAGTTAACTACTGGAATGGGAATAGACTATAAAGAAATAGAAGAAGGAGAAGTAAATCTTCCAATTTATAGAAGTTTCTATTTAGATAAATTATTAAAAGGGATAAATAGTAATCAAGTAAATAAGAATAGTGAATATAAAAAAGTAGTAAAACAATTAAACAAAGAAAATATTGAAGAAGAAATACAAATACCAGAAAAATTAGAAAATACACTTAGATATTATCAAAAAACAGGATTTAAGTGGTTAAAAACATTGGATAAATATAATTTTGGAGGAATATTAGCAGATGACATGGGATTAGGAAAAACAATTCAAATGTTATCAATAATTGTTGATTATGTAGAAAATACATCTTTTGAAGAAAGAAGAGCAAGTATAGTTGTATCTCCTAGCTCATTGGCTTTGAACTGGGAAAATGAAGCTAAAAAATTTGCTGAAGGCTTACAAACTATGGTGATAAATGGAACCTTACAAGAAAGAAAGAAAAAAATATCAGAAATTCAAAATTATGATTTAGTAATAACATCATATGATTTATTAAAAAGAGATATAGAATTATACAAAGATAAAAATTATAATTTTAGATTTATAATAGCAGATGAAGCACAATATTTAAAAAATAGTAATACACAAAATGCAAAAGCAATTAAGAAAATTTTAGCAGATACAAAATATGCACTTACTGGAACACCAATAGAAAATTCTTTAGCAGAATTATGGTCAATATTTGATTATATAATGCCAGGATATTTATTTGCATATAAACAATTTAAAAATATGTATGAAACACCAATAGTAAAAGATAATGATGTAAAAACAATGAATAAACTAAAAATGTTAATAGAACCATTTGTATTAAGAAGAACTAAAAAGGAAGTATTAACAGAACTTCCAGATAAAACAGTTACAGTATTAAATAATGAAATGGGAGAAGAACAAAAAAATATATATTTATCGTATTTAGCCCAAGCGAAACAAGAAGTAGCAGAAGAGATAAATGTAAATGGAGTAGAAAGAAGTCATATAAAAATATTAGCAGCTTTAACAAGATTAAGACAAATATGTTGTCATCCAAGTTTATTTATAGACAACTATAAAGAGGGAAGTAGCAAACTAGAACAATGTATGGAAATAATAGAAGATGCAATTAAAGGAAATCATAAAATATTATTATTTTCTGGTTATACATCAATGTTTAGTATAATAGAAGAGGAATTAAAGGAAAGAAATATTAACTACTTTAAGCTAACAGGAGCTACAAAAGTGGAAGAAAGAATGAAGTTAGTAGATGAATTTAATCAAAATCCTGAGGTGAAAATATTCTTGATATCACTAAAAGCAGGAGGAACAGGGTTAAACTTAACAGGAGCAGACATGGTAATTCACTATGATCCTTGGTGGAACTTATCCACTGAAAATCAAGCAACAGATAGAGCGTATAGAATTGGACAAAAAAATAATGTACAAGTTTATAAGCTAATAACTAAAAATAGTATAGAAGAAAAAATATATGAGTTACAGCAGAAAAAAGCAGAATTAATGGATAATATGCTAAGTACGAAAGTTTCATTTATTAATAAATTATCTAAAGATGATATTATGAAATTATTTGATACATTTTGATTATGTTCTAAATAATAACATAAATTAAGTATATACAAAAAAATTATAAAAGGTGAAGAGTTATGAATAAGAGAGAAAATTGGGCAGAGAAATTTGAGAGACGAAGAGATGAAGTTGAGGAATTTGCTTTAAATATAGCTAAGAAAAAACAACTAGATGAATATAATGGCATTATAAGGAAACTAAAAGAAAAATATTCAAATCAAAATGGAAGAGATTATAAAGCTCAAATAACAATATTAGAAGAAATGTTAGAAGTTTATTGTAAAATTTCAAAATTGGAGATAGAAGAAATAGAAGTAAAACCTGAAATAAATAAGCTAGAAGAAAATATAAAATATCTGAAATTTAAGCAACAATATAGTGAAGAATATCAGATAGATGAAGTAGATGTAAAAATTGCTAGAGCTAAATCAGAAATACAAGAAATGTATGGCGAAGAGGAACTAGATTATTATAGAAGAGAAAATTCTAAAAATAAAAGAATTTTGAAAATGAAAGAAGAGGCAGAAAGAAGCAAAGATTTTCAAAGTTGGGAAGAATATAAAAAAGAAGAAGAGGAAAAAGAAAGATGAAAGATTATATAACTGTTATTGGAGGAGGACTAGCTGGAACAGAAGCAGCCTATCAAATTGCAAAAAGAGGAATAAAAGTAAAATTATATGAAATGAAACCTATAAAATTTTCACCAGCACATAGCAATAAAGACTTAGCAGAGATAGTATGCAGTAATTCATTTAAATCAAATTTGTTAACAAATGCTTGTGGACTTTTAAAAGAAGAATTGAGAAGATTAGGTTCTTTATTGATAAAAATAGCAGATGAAACAGCAGTGCCAGCAGGACAAGCATTAGCAGTAGATAGAGATATTTTTTCAAAAAGAGTAACAAAAGAAATAAGTAACAATGAGTTAATAGAAGTTATAAATGAAGAAGTTGTTGATGTTTCAAAACTTGTAGAAGATGGAATAGTAATAGTAGCAACTGGACCATTAACATCAGAAAAATTAGCAGAACAAATTCAAAAAATAACAGGACAAGATAAATTATATTTTTATGATGCAGCAGCACCAATAGTATCAAAAGACAGTATCAATTTTGATATAGCATTTTATGGGGATAGATATAGTCAAGAAAAGAAAAAAGAAGAAACTATTGAAGAATGGAAAAATAGATTGGCAGAACAAGAAACAGAAGAACAAAGTTATATAAATCTTCCAATGAATAAAGAAGAATATGAAAAATTTGTAAGTGAATTAATAAAAGCAGATGTAGTAAATTTACATGAATTTGAGAAAAAAGAAATATTTGAAGGGTGTATGCCTGTCGAAATAATGGCAAATAGAGGAATTGATACTTTGAGATTTGGACCATTAAAACCAGTGGGATTTGATGATCCAAAAACAGGAAAAAGACCTTATGCAGTAGTTCAATTAAGACAAGATGATAAACAAGCGAGTTTATATAATTTAGTAGGATTTCAAACAAATTTAAAATTTGGAGAACAAAAAAGAGTATTTTCAATGATACCAGGTCTAGAGAATGCAGAATTTATAAAATATGGAGTAATGCATAGAAATACTTATATTAATTCTACTAAATTATTAGACGAAACATATAACTTAAAATTGGATAATTCAATATATTTTGCAGGACAAATAACAGGAGTAGAAGGATATGTAGAATCAATATCTTCAGGAATGCTAGCAGCAATAAATGCAGTAGAAGACTATAAAAAAGGTATTGAAAATCACGAAAATCATAAAATTACTTTTTCAGAGTTTAATGTAATAGGAGCTTTAGCTAAATATATTTCAACAGAAAATTCAAAATTTCAACCAATGAATGCTAATTTTGGTATTTTACCTGAACTAGAAGGAAAGAAAATAAAGGATAAAAAAGAAAGATATATGAAAATAGCAAATAGAAGTCTTGATATATTAGATATTACAAATATTACGAAAATATGACATTTTTATTAAAACTAGATAAATTTACATAAAAACATTGAAACGATGGAAAAATTTTGCTATAATTATAAATAGGTATATTTTATGGGAATAGGTAAATATTCTGAAAGGGGTAATTATGGAAGAAAAGTTACTTGAGATAATGGATAAAAATGAAAAAAGTTTAAATAAAAATAAAGAAGAATTACAAAAAGTTATTGAAGAAGAAATAAACAAACACAAGATGGAACTTAACGAAGGAAAGTTTGAAAAGACAACTGAACAGAGTGAATGTGAGAAAGATTTAACAAAAATTGAAAAAGAACTAGATAACATAGTGAAAGACAGAGAGATTCTTAAGGATAAACAGAAAAAAGAGAAAGAAATTTCTGAGGAAAAGAAGATAGTAAAAAAATTAACTATAAATAAAAAAGAATGTGAAGAGGCAATAAAAGAAGAACAAGGAAAATATTCTTTTTCAGAAGGTAAATTCACCAAAACACCAGTTTTATTAGAATATGAAAAAGACTTGGAAAAGATTAACGGAGAATTGAATAGCAAGTTGTTGGGAATAGTAAAACAGGAAAAAGAATTAAAAACTTTGAAATCAGATGTTGATAAAATGATGAGTAAATATAATGTTAAAGCTCAAATTAAAGAAGAAAAAGAAACTAAGACTGAAAACAAAGAACAAAAAGAAACGAAAATTGAAGAGAAACAAGAAAAAGAAACAAAAACTGAATATAAACAAGAAAAAGATACTCAAAATCAAACAAAATCAACAGAAGAAATTATTAAAGAGATACAAAAAGAAACAGAAGAACAAAATAGAAACTATGGAAATATTCATTTAGAAGCGGGACCATATGTAGATAAAGTAAGTATAAATAAACAGAAGCAACAACCTAAAAATACATTTGAAATTGAAAATGCTATAAATAATGTATATAATCAAATGGAAAATGATAATAGAAATATAACAGATGTTAGAAGAATAGATCAAATGATTAAAGAAAGTAAAGTGACAACTGGAAGATCAAATGAACAAATGGGAGAGAAAAAAGACAGAGCTGTTAAATATATTGAAATATTAGAAAAAGAAGGAAATATTAATTACTATATTGATGGAGATGAACAAGAACATACTATTTCTATACAGCAAGTATTAGAAGAGAAAAAAGAAAAATTCAAAAGACTTGGAATTTCTGATATGTGTAAAGAAATTGCAGGAGGAAGAATAAAAGGAGCTCTTTTAAAAAGAAAAATAAACCCTGAAGTAGTAGCAGTACTAGAACATAATACAGATCAGTTAAAAGAATATATAAATAGCATATCTGAAAAGAAAAATTTACCATTTGATTTAGTACATAATTTATTAAATACAAATCTGCTTTCAAAAATCAAGTTGAATAGATTTGTGAAAGCAGAAGAAAAAGCAGGAGCATATATATGTGGAAAATTGTTTGATAAAAATAGTGCAATAATAGCAAAAGAAAAGACAAAGGCACTAGCAGAGACAGCTAAAGAAACTGCAAAGGATAAAACAGCTAAAATAAAAGAGTTCTCTCAAGAAAAATATCAAACAGTAAAAAGCAAAGGTAGAGATTTTGTACAAAAAATACCTAATAAAGATTCTAAAATAGAAGAAAAGGCTAGAGCAGCTATGGCACAAAAAGAAAGTGAAAGAGAATTAGCTAATAGTGTTAAAGAAATAATGCAAGAGCAAGAAAGCAAAGAAAGATAAGAAAAATATAAAAACCATAGAATTAAAAAAGTTCTATGGTTTTTATTGACTTATTTACCAAAAGATGCTAAAATATATAATGTTACGATAGGATACATGAAATGTGTAACTCTGTAACAATATATTAATTTTAAAATAAAAATAGGAGGTGAAATTTAAGTGCCAACAATTAATCAATTAGTAAGAAAAGGAAGACAAACAGGAGTAACAAAATCAAAATCTCCAGCTTTACAACATGGATGGAACTCAAAAAATAAGAGATTAACAAACAACAGAGCTCCACAAAAAAGAGGAGTATGTACAGTTGTTAAAACAGTTACACCTAAAAAGCCAAACTCAGCTTTAAGAAAAGTAGCCAGAGTTAGACTTTCAAATGGTTATGAAGTAACATCTTATATCCCAGGTATAGGACATAACCTACAAGAACACAGTGTTGTATTAATAAGAGGTGGTAGGGTAAAAGACCTTCCAGGAGTTAGATACCATATCATAAGAGGAACATTAGATACAGCTGGTGTTAAAGATAGAATGCAAGCTCGTTCTAAATATGGAGCTAAAAAACCTAAAAAATAAAAAATCGACTAAATCAGGCATCTTGCACAATTTCGCTATTGCTTTCAAACTTCAACGTACACTCGTATGCCTTCAGCTTGAAACCAATATCAAAATTGCACAATATACCTAATTTATTCAATTTTTTTGAGATAGGAATTTAGCAAATAAAGTTAGTGCTTGTACTCTTACTAAACTTAAGGTACTTAAATTTAGATAGATTATAAAGCACTATGCGGAAAAGTAAACAAAAGTAAAACTTTTCAGAGTACCGAAATGCTTTTATGAAGCATTAATAATTTAAATAATTTAAGGAGGGAAGAATAGTGCCAAGAAAAGGATATATAGCAAAAAGAGATGTATTACCAGATCCAATATATAACAGTAAAGTTGTTACAAAATTAGTAAACAACATAATGTTGGATGGTAAAAAATCAGTTGCTCAAAAAATAGTATATGATGCATTTGATATCATAAAAGAAAAAGAAGGAAAAAATCCTTTAGAAGTTTTTGAAGCAGCTTTAGAAAATGTAATGCCAGTTCTTGAAGTTAAAGCAAGAAGAGTTGGTGGTGCTACATACCAAGTTCCATTAGAAATTAGACCAGAAAGAAGACAAACTTTAGGATTAAGATGGATAGTATCATATGCTAGAAACAGACATGAAAAAACTATGGCTGAAAAATTAGCTGGAGAATTAATTGATGCTGTTAATGGAAATGGTGGAGCATTCAAGAAGAAAGAAGATACACATAGAATGGCTGAAGCTAATAAAGCTTTTGCTCACTATAAATGGTAAAATTTCGATTAAAAACAGCAATCTGCACATTTTAGATACTTTCATCAACTTTCGACGTACCCTTGTACGCCTTCAACTTGCTGAAAGTATCAAAAATGCACATCTTACTATTTTTAATCAAAATTTAAGAAAAAATTAGTATTAAAAGCAATAATCTGCACATTTTCGATATTTACATCAACTTTCGACGTACCCTCGTACGCCTTCAACTTGCTGTAAATATCAAAAATGCACATCTTATCACTTTTAATGAAAATTTTTAGAAAAATGAATTATCCGAGAGGGGGAAATTTTGATGGCAGGAAGAGCTTATCCATTAGAGAGAACTAGAAATATCGGTATCATGGCTCACATAGATGCTGGTAAAACAACTACAACAGAAAGAATTTTATTCTATACAGGTAAAGTTCATAAAATAGGAGAAACTCACGAAGGTGCAGCAACAATGGACTGGATGGCACAAGAGCAAGAAAGAGGTATAACAATTACTTCAGCTGCTACAACATGTTTCTGGAATAACAATAGAATTAATATTATTGATACTCCTGGACACGTTGACTTTACAGTAGAAGTACAAAGATCTTTAAGAGTTCTTGATGGTGCAGTTACAGTATTAGCTGCTAAAGGTGGAGTTCAACCACAAACAGAAACAGTTTGGAGACAAGCTGATAAATACCAAGTTCCAAGAATGGTATATGTAAATAAAATGGACGTAACAGGAGCAAACTTCTTACTTTGTGTTGACCAATTAAAAAATAGATTAAGAGCAAATGCTGTTCCAATCCAATTACCAATTGGTGCAGAAGATCATTTCTTAGGAATAGTTGACTTAATCAAAATGAAAGCATTTATTCATAAAGATGATTTAGGAAAAGAAATTGAAGAAACAGATATTCCTGAAGATATGAAAGAAATGGCTCAAGAATACAGAGAAAAGATGATTGAATCTGTTGCTGAACAAGATGAAGAATTAATGATGAAATATTTAGAAGGAGAAGAATTAACAGAAGACGAAATTAAATCAGGTCTTCGTAAAGGAACTCTTGCAAATAAAATAGTTACAGTATGTTGTGGTTCTTCATATAAAAATAAAGGTGTTCAAGAATTATTAAATGCAATCGTAGATTATATGCCATCACCACTTGATATACCTCATATCAAAGGTGTTGATGAAGATGGAAATGAAGTAGAAAGAAAAACTTCTGATTCAGAACCATTCTCAGCATTAGCATTTAAAATTGCAACAGACCCATTTGTTGGAAAACTATGTTTCTTTAGAGTTTATTCAGGAGTTCTAGAATCTGGTTCAACTGTATTAAACGCTAATAAAGGAAAGAAAGAAAGAATAGGAAGAATTCTACAAATGCACTCAAATCATAGAGAAGACATAGAAAAAGTTTATGCTGGTGATATTGCAGCAGCTGTAGGATTAAAAGAAGTAACAACTGGAGATACATTATGTGATATGAATGCACCAGTTATACTAGAATCAATGGAATTCCCAGAGCCTGTTATTGATATAGCTATTGAGCCAAAAGACAAAGTAGCTCAAGAAAAAATGGGTATTGCTTTAGCAAAATTAGCTGAAGAAGATCCAACATTCAAAACATATACAAACCATGAAACAGGACAAACTATCATTGCTGGTATGGGTGAATTACACTTAGATATCATCGTTGATAGATTAAAAAGAGAATTCAAAGTAGAATGTAATGTAGGTAAACCACAAGTTGCTTACAAAGAAACAATTAGAAATAAAGTTAAAGTTCAAGGAAAATTCATCCGTCAATCTGGTGGTAAAGGACAATATGGTGATGTTTGGTTTGAAATGGAACCATTAGAGCCAGGTAAAGGAATAGAATTTGAAAGCAAAATAGTTGGTGGAGCTGTTCCAAAAGAATATGTTAAACCAATTGAACAAGGAATGAGAGAAGCAGCTGAAAGCGGAATCTTAGCTGGATACCCAGTTATAGACTTTAAAGCTACATTAGTAGATGGTTCATACCATGAAGTTGACTCTTCAGAAATGGCATTCAAAATTGCTGCATCTATGGCTTTCAAAGAAGGTTGTAAACAAGCTAAATCAGTTATATTAGAACCAATCATGAAAGTTGAAATAACAGTTCCAGAAGAATATATGGGAGATGTTATTGGAGATGTAAACTCAAGAAGAGGTAGAATGGAAGGTATGGATGGAAATGATGGAATGCAAGAAATCCATGCATTTATACCACTTTCAGAAATGTTTGGTTATGCAACTGACTTACGTTCAAAAACTCAAGGTAGAGGAACATACTCTATGGAACCATCTCATTATGAAGAAGTTCCAAAATCAGTATTTGAACAAATCGTTGCTTCAAGAGCTAAAAAAGACTAAAATAAGATTTTGATTAAAAAAATCTAATAATAGTAATAATTATAGTGAATTTTGCATATTATACATTTTATAGAAAAAGTATTGATTTTTTCTATAAAATGTTATAAAATGCTAATACTAAAAGAATTTAAGTCATTAAATTTAAATTATATAAAAATGAGAGAAGACATAAAGTCTAACTCAAAATAAAAAGGAGGAATTATAAAATGGCAAAAGCAAAATTTGAAAGAACAAAGCCACACGTTAACATCGGTACAATCGGACACGTTGACCATGGTAAAACAACAACAACAGCAGCTATTACTAAATACTTATCATTATTAGGAAAAGCTAAATTCGAAGCATATGATGCAATCGATGGAGCACCAGAAGAAAGAGAAAGAGGAATCACAATTAACACAGCTCACGTTGAATATGAAACAGACAACAGACACTATGCACACGTTGACTGTCCAGGACATGCTGACTATGTTAAAAACATGATTACAGGTGCTGCTCAAATGGATGGAGCTATATTAGTTGTTTCAGCAGCTGATGGTCCAATGCCTCAAACAAGAGAACACATCTTACTTGCTAGACAAGTTGGAGTTAAATATATTGTTGTTTACTTAAACAAATGTGATATGGTTGATGACCCAGAATTATTAGAATTAGTTGAAATGGAAGTTAGAGACTTATTATCAGAATATGGTTTCCCAGGAGATGATATTCCAGTAGTAAAAGGATCTTCATTACAAGTATTAGAAAGTACATCAACAAATCCAGATGACGAAGTTTACAAACCAATGAAAGAATTAATGGAATATGTTGATAGTTATATACCAACACCAGAAAGACCAATTGACCAACCATTCTTAATGCCAGTTGAAGACGTATTCACAATTACAGGACGTGGAACAGTTGCAACAGGTAGAGTAGAAAGAGGAGAAGTTAAATTACAAGATGAAGTTGAAATCATCGGTCTTACATCAGAAAGAAGAAAAACTGTTGTTACAGGTGTAGAAATGTTCAGAAAATTATTAGACCAAGCTGAAGCTGGAGATAATATAGGAGCATTATTAAGAGGTGTAGATAGAAAAGACATCGAAAGAGGTCAAGTTCTATGTAAACCAGGATCAATAAATCCACATACAAAATTCACATCAGAAGTATACGTTTTAACAAAAGATGAAGGTGGAAGACATACTCCATTCTTCAACGGATACAGACCACAATTCTATTTCAGAACAACAGACGTTACAGGTGTTATCGAATTACCTGCTGGAACAGAAATGGTTATGCCTGGAGATAACGTATCAATGACAATCGAATTAATTACACCTATCGCTATCGAAAAAGGATTAAGATTCGCTATTCGTGAAGGTGGTAGAACAGTTGGTTCAGGAGTTGTAGCTGATATAATTGAATAATAAATAAAAAAATAGCAAGAGTTACATTATTTGTAGCAATCTTGCTATTTTTTTGATTTTAATGATTTTGGGGTCGTGATTTTGGGGTCGGAGACAAAAATCATGTGAGTAGTTGAAAATGATTTTTGTCTCCGACCCCAAAATCATTAAAAAAAGCTTGATTTTTTAAGAAAAGAATAATAAAATAGTAATGTTAATATATAATATATTAAAGCGATATGGAGGAATTTAAAGTGAAAATTTTATTAGATGCTATGGGGGGAGATAATGCACCTGATGCAAATATCAAAGGGGCATTAAATGCTATAAATAAAATAAAGGCAGAAGTTATTTTAATTGGTAAAGAAGAAATAATTAGGAAGAAAATAAAAGAATTTACAGGGAAAGAAATAGAAGAAGTTTCTGATAGGTTAAAGATAAGAAATGCTACTGAAACAATAGAGATGACAGATACTCCAACTGTTGCAATTAAGCATAAAAAAGATTCTTCAATGGTTGTGGGATTTAAAATGCTTAAAGAAGGAGAAGGAGATGTTTTTATTTCAGCAGGAAATTCAGGAGCTTTATTGACAGGGGCAACACTTTTAGTAGGAAGAATAAAAGGAATAGATAGACCAGCATTAGCAGGAATATTACCAGCATATAAAAGTCAATTATTATTAATAGATGCAGGTTCTAATACAAATTGTAAGCCAATAAACCTTTTACAATTTGCACAAATGTCAAGCATATATTTAAAGAATACATATGGAATTGAAAAACCTACAATAGGATTATTAAACATAGGAACAGAAGAAACTAAAGGTAATGAATTAGTAAAAGAAAGTTATAAATTGCTAAAAGAAAAATCAGAAGAATTAGATATAAATTTTGTAGGAAATGTGGAAGGAAGAGATGCTTTTTCAGGAAAAATAAATGCAATAGTAACAGATGGATTTACAGGAAATGTGTTTTTAAAGACTACAGAAGGATTAGGAAAGTTTGTAAAGAGATCATTAACAGAGAGTTTTACCAAAAATTTATTATCAAAAATATTGTCAATACCAGCACTTCCAGCAATTAAAAGATTTAGCAAGGTTATGGATTACAAATCATATGGTGGAGCTTTATTTTTAGGTGTAAAAAAACCAGTTGTTAAAGCACATGGAAGTAGTGATAGTTTATTATTTGAATACACATTAATACAAGCAGAAAAATTTGTGGAAAATAAAGCTGTTGATAAAATGATAGAAGAATTTGAAAAACAAAGAGATAAAGAAGAGATTAACAAAAATTAGTTTATATAGGAATAATTAAAAATTAGTTATTTTGAATAAAAAGTAAAACTTTAAATTTATAATAGCTTTATAAATTTAATATAATTCATATAAATATGACTTAACAGTACAAATATAAAATATTTTAGTAATTTACTTGACAAAATAGTAATCATATAATATAAATGAACATATATATGAAAGAAATCAAATGAATATATCATTTGTAACTTTATTTTAGTTTTAGTATTTAATTAAAAGTTTAGTTACTAAAAAACAAATGAATATATCATTTATAAACTTGAGAGGAGGTGAACTCGAGAAGTGAGTTCAGAAGAAGTTTTAGAAAAAGTAAAAGGAATAATTGTTGAACAATTAGGTGTTGCTGATACAGCTGTAACAATGGAAGCATCTTTCATAGATGATTTAGGAGCTGATTCATTAGATATAGTTGAATTAGTTATGGCATTAGAAGAAGAATTTGATATAGAAATTCCAGATAGTGATGCTGAAAAAGTTGTAACAGTAGGAGATGTAGTTGACTACATAAAAGAAAATGTAAAATAGAAAAAAGGGATTAAGGAAATGTTATTCTTTAAATCCCTTTTTATTATTACATATGAAACAGGATATAATTTTTAGCTTTTTATGTAAAATTAAAATAAGCTTAATATTAAAATTATTTAAAAAATAAATTTTCTAAGTTAATGTAAGTTGAAAAGTTTTTAAAAAAGGTTTTTAAATAATCAATCATATCTTTTTTATTAATACAACATTCACTACAAATATCCAAAGAATAAAGAATCTTATCATCCACTAAAACAGTTAGAGTTCCAACCACATAATTTTTGTAGATAGGTGCAATTAACTTACCATTACAATTTATAGAAATATTAATCTTATCAATTTGATCTATTTTAACAGGAATTTTATCATATTGTAATTTAGGGCAAGATAAACTCAAATTATTATTAATTCCTTTATAAACATTAAAATATTCATTGTTATTTTCAATCCATCTATTAAATTTATCTTCAATTATTTTATTAATAGCAACATATGTAAAATTATTTAATGCATAATTTAAAAGTTTGATACTATCTTGAGTTCTAAATTTTTTAGTATCAGCACCTAAAACCACACAAATTATATCCTTATCATCTCGTTTACAAGCAGTAACTAAACAACGATTAGCACCATTAGTAAATCCTGTTTTTACTCCATAAATTCCATCAAAGTTTCCTAATAATTCATTAGTATTAGAAAGTTCTTTTGAATATCCATTTATAGTTATAGCAAAAGTTTTAGATCCAACTATTTTAGCAAAAGTTTTATTATTTAAAGCATAATTTGTTAACAATGCTAACTCATATGCTGTAGTATAGTGTTCATCCTGATCTAAACCGTGAGGAGTAACAAAATTAGTATTAAGTAAATTTAATTCCAATGCTTTTTTATTCATTAATTCCGCAAAATTTTCAATAGAACCAGAAGCATACTCAGCTAATGCAACTGCTGCATCGTTTCCAGAGCGAAGCATCAAACCATATAATAAATCATTTACAGTAATTTTATCTCCTGTTTTTAAACCTAATCTAGATCCTCCAGTGTTGGAAGCTTTTTTACTAATTGTTACTGTTTCATTTAAATTATAATTTTCAATAATTACTATTGCAGTCATTATTTTAGTAGTGGAAGCCATTTTTTTTCTTGAATATTCATTTTTTCCAACTAAAACTGTATTAGTTTTTCTATCAAGTACAACATATGCTCTAGAATTTATTGATGGAAATTGTTGAGTTGGAGAAGAAGTTTCAAGATAATCACTAGTTCTTAGATATGATGCAATATCAAAATCTTCTTCTTGCAGTGGAATATCATCTGCAAATGAACTTGTAAATATAAAAATAATGAAAATGAATATAATAAATATTTTTAACAATTTTTTATTTTTTTTCATAAAAATACCTCTTATATATAATATAAAAAATTTAAGGAAGTATGATAAGTTTTTAGAGATAATTATAGAAATATTTTGATGGATATTGCAAATAATCAAAATGTAGGGAAATAGTGATAGAACACGTATAATTTACATAAATGCTTGATTTTGAGATATAAATGTAATATAATTGTAATGTGTGAAAAAAATAAAGAGAAAATGCAAAAGTTTGCATTCCGTAAGGAATTATAATATGAAAAAAATTAATATAAAAAATGATGAGAAATCTATGTTGACTAAATAAAATAATAGTGTAAAATAGATTAAAAGGAGTGTAAAATATGAAATTAAAAAGAGTATTATTAGCAAGTTTATCAACATTAATAACAGTAGTACTAATGTTATTACCTAATATAGCTAAAGCAATGACACTTAATCCACCATTGTATTTTGGAATAACAGAATTAAGGACACTATCAACACCAAATTTAGGATATGCAATAGGAGATCCAAACTCAAATGGTGTAACTGGATCAGCAGCTAAAATTTGGAATATAGTTCAATACAATAGCAGTAACTTTAATGATCCTAAAGAAGTAAACGTATATTGTGTAAAAGCTGGAGTTGGATTTAGTGATGTCAAGAAAAATGCAGAATATAATTTAAGTTTTGATATGTATACAGAAAGAGAGGAAATAGCAAAACAAAATGATATATTAAATAAACTTGTCAATGGTGGACATTATAATAATCTTTTAGCACTTGCTGATTTAGTATATTTACCAGGAGTTTCAACAGAAGCAGAAAAAAATGCTTTATTAGAAAATGCAGGAATATATAAAGAAGCTTGGGGATTTGAATTATCAGATGATGAAATAAAAGCAATTCAACAAGCAGCAATGTGGTATTTTACTAATTATGGAGAAGAAAATAATAAATATGATAAATATGATAATACATCTTGGCTATGGTATACAGAAGATGGAAGCACATATAAAAATTTTAGTGAATATAATCCAACAAATACAGTACCAAATGCTAGTGCAGGTTTCCAAAAACAACAACAAGCAGAATTATTATATAAATATTTAATAGATACAGCAAATAAAAATGCTAATAATTATACAGATCCAAATGGAAATTATAAAACACAATTAACATCATATGCATCAAGTAAAAACAATCAAGAGCAGCCATTAATGGAAATAGAAAGACAAGCTCAAGAATTTGATTTAGCCTTAAGAAAATATATAACAAAAATAAATGGAGTAAATGTTACAAGTTCTAGAGTACCAGTTATAGATGAAAAAACTTTAGAAGATGGAACAACAGCAACATATAAACACAGAAAAGATCCGATAGAAGTAAAAAAAGATACAGTTGTTACATATAATTTGACTATATATAATGAAGGTGAAGTTGATGGAAGAGCAACAAAAATAGTTGATCAATTACCAACAGGGTTAAAATATTCAAAAATAAATACACAAGGTTATGAGGTAGACTATAACGAAGAAACAAATACATTGACACTTACAAAGAAACAAGATAATAGACAAAACTTAAAAGCATATACTAAAGGAAAAATAGATTCAGAAACTATTGAAATAGAAGCAGTGGTTACAAGTGATGAAAAAGATAAAATTTTAACAAATGTAGCATATATAGCAGAAGAAGTAGATGCAAATGATGTAATAATTACAAATCAAGTTGGAAAAGATAGAGATTCAGAACCTGCAACAATTCCAAATGTAAATAAAGATAATATGGACAATTATAAAGGTAGCTCTCAAAATAAAACAGAATTAGCTGATTCAAATTATTTTTACAAGGGTGAGCAAGATGATGATGACTTTGAGAAACTAATAGTAAAAAAAGAAACAATAATAGAAAAGAAAGATTTTGATTTAAAACTTGTTAAAAGAATAGTAGAAGTAAATGACAAGAAAGTAAAAGAAAGAATACAAGGTGTAGATATAACTAAATTAGCAAATGGAACTGCAACAACAGCAGATTACCAATTAAATAAAGAACCAGTTTCTGTAAAAACAGGTGATTTAGTAAAATATACTTTAAGAATATATAATGAAGGAGAAATTGATGGATATGCTTCTCAAATAACAGAAGATATTCCAGAAGGATTAGAATTCTTAGGAGCAACTATTGATAAAGATATGAATCCTATAACTGATAAAGAGGAATTAGCAGCAGTAGAATATAATACAAAAATGGGATGGACATATGTTAAAGGAGACTCTTCTAAAATTACGACAGACTATTTAGCTAAAGGAAAAGGAGAAGAAATAACAACTAAAGGAGCAAATTTAATAAAAGCGTTTGATTCATCTAAACCATATAGTGATGAAAAAGATAATAGAAATCCAGATTACAGAGAAGTTTCAGTAATATTAAAAGTTGTTGCAACAGACCCAGGTATTGGTATTATAAGAAATGAAGCAGCAATTACAGACGACTCAGATAGTGAAGGAAATCCAGTAGAGGATAGAGATTCAAAACCAGAAGAATGGGTAAAATATGAAGATGATGAAGATTATGACAATATAATGTTACAAGAATTTGATTTAGCATTAAGAAAATTCATAACAAATATAGATGGAAAAGATGTAACAACAAGAGTGCCTGAAGCAAGTTATGATAAAGAAAAAGATAAAATAACATATAATCATCCAAAAGACCCAATGGATGTAGTAACAGGAGATATAGTAACATATACAATAAGAGTATATAACGAAGGAGATATTGATGGATATGCGCAACTAGTATCAGACGATATACCAGATGGATTAAAATTCTTACCAGAAAATGAAACAAATGTAAAATATAGATGGGTAATGTATGATAAAGAAGGAAAAGAGACAGAAAATGTAGAAGAAGCAGAAAAAATAACAACAGATTACTTATCAAAAGAGCAAGAAGAAAAAGAAGGAGAAAACTTATTAAAAGCATTTAATAAAAATGAAGAAATAAGTGAAACAAATCCAGATCATAGAGATATAGAGGTAGCATTTGAAGTAGTAGAACCAAATGGATCAGATAAGGTAATAATAAATTCAGCACAAATATCAGAAGATAGTGATAAAGAAGGAAATCCAGTAGAAGATAAAGATTCAACACCAGACAAATGGGTAGAAGGAGAAGATGACCAAGATAAAGAATACATAAAATTAAGATATTTTGACTTGGCATTAAGAAAATGGGTAACAGAAGCAATAGTAATAGAAGATGGAAAACAAACAGTAACTCAAACAGGACATACACCAGATATGGATCCAGAACCAGTAGTAAAAGTAGAATTATATAGAAAAGACATAAATCAAGTAACAGTAAAATTCAGATACTCAATAAGAGTAACAAATGAAGGAGACATAGCAGGATATGTAAAAGAAATAACAGACTATGTACCAGAAGGGTTAAAATTTGTAGCAGAAGATAATCCATATTGGAAAGATGAAGGAAACAATATAATATCAACAACAAAATTAGAAAACACATTATTACAACCAGGAGAATCAGCAGATGTAGAAGTGTTATTAACATGGATAAATAGAGAAGATAATATGGGACTAAAAACAAATATAGCAGAAATATCAAAAGACTATAATGACAAAGGAGTACCAGATAGAGACTCAACCCCAGACAATAAAAAGCCAGGAGAAGATGATATAGATGATGCACCAGTAATATTATCAATAGAAACAGGTAAAGCAATAACATATGTAGGATTAGGAATAGTAGTACTAGTAACAATAGCAGGAGGAATATTCTTAATAAAAAAATATGTAATGTAGAATAATTGTGGAATCTAACCTTGGAGTCATGTTTTGGGAGCCAAAGAAAAATGTTTTCAATGATTTTGGGGACGGAGACAAAAATCATTCAAGTTTATAATATAATGAAAACCAGAAATTCAACTTAAAAAGCTGAATTTCTGGTTTTTATATTTGTTTTAATTTCTAATTATAAAATTATTATCAAAAAATTTTTGTAATAAAAAAGTAAAAAAGGTTTTAAATTAAAAATCCCTAAGAAAAAAATCCTATAATAATTGTAAATGCTGACAATTATAGAGGATAGCATTGAAAAATATGCAAAAATAAGGTATAATATATATGGTATATTATATAGGAGAGATTAGTATGAAAAATTGTAGATTAATAATTGTAAGTTTAGTTTTAATATTATTTTTAATTTCAGGAATATTGTTTAGTACAGTAATTGCAGAAACAATGTCACCACCATTATATTTTGGAATAACTGAACTAAGAACTTTATCAACACCAAACTTAGGATATGCAATAGGAGATCCAAATACAAATGGAGTAACAGGGTCAGCAGCTAAAATTTGGAATATAGTAAAATATAGTAATTCTAATTTTGCAGATCCAACTGAAGTAAATGTATATTGTGTAAAAGCAGGAGTAGGATTTAGTGATACAAAGAAAACAGCAGAATATGACTTGAAATTTGATATGATAAAAGACAAACAGCAAATAGCAGTACAAAATTCAGTATTAAATGGATTAGTAAATAATGGTCATTATGATGAACTATTAGCTTTGGCAGATCTATTATATTTACCAGGTCAATCTGAGCAATCAGAAAGAACAACTTTACTTAATAATGCTGGAATTTATGACGAAGCATATGATTTTGATATAACAGATGATGAAATAAAAGCAGTACAACAAGCCGCAATATGGTATTTTACTAATTATGGAGAAGAAGGAAACAAATATGATAAATATAGTAATACAGCTTGGTTATGGTATACAGAAAATGGATCAACTTATAAGAATTTAAGTGATTATAATCCGACAGGAACAGTACCAAATGCAAGTGCTGGACATCAAAGACAAGAACAAGCAGAAGTATTATATAAATATTTAATTGATACTGCAAAAGCAAACTCAGGTAATTCAAATCATAGATCAAAATTGACATTATATGCATCAAGCAAAAATAATCAAGAACAACCATTAATGGATATAGAAAGAATTCCACAGGAATTTGATTTAGCATTAAGAAAATATATAACTAAAGTAAATGGAAATAATGTTACCAATACAAGAAATCCTTCAATAGATAAAACTACATTAGATAATGGAACAACAGCAACATATAAACATAGAAAAGAACCTATTTTAGTAAAAAATGGAGATGTTGTTACATATAATCTTACAATTTACAATGAAGGAGATATAGAAGGTAGAGCAACTAAGATAATTGACCAATTACCAACAGGATTAGTATATTCTAAGATAAATACAACAGGATATACTGCAAATTATGATAAAGCAACTAATAAAATAACGATAACTAAAACAGAAAACAATAATTTGGCACCATATACAGGAGAAAATATTGCATATGAAACAATAGAAATTGAATGTACAGTTGAAGCAAATAATGAAACTAAAATTTTAACAAATGTAGCATGGATTTCTGAAGAAGTAGATGCAAATGGAACAATAATAACAAATCAAAAAGGGGCAGATAGAGATTCTGAGCCAACAACAGCACCTAATGTAAATAAAGATAATATGTCAGAATATAAAGGAAATAATTCAAATAAATCAGAATTAGAAGACCCAAATTATTTCTATAAAGGTGAGCAAGATGACGATGACTTTGAAAAATTAAGAATTGAACAAATTACAGGAAATTATCAAATACAATTAGAAAAAGTAGACAAAGATGATCCATCAATAAAATTAGCAGGAGCAGAGTTTGAAGTAACATTACCAGGAAAAGAGCCAACTAAAAAGGGAACAGGAGAAAATGGGATTTTAGACTTAGGAACAGTAAAAATTGAAGATGTAACAACAAAAGATACAATACAAGTAAAAGAAACAAAAGCCCCAGAAGGATATAACAAAATTTTAGACACAATGACAATAGAAGTAGAAAAACAAAATAGTAATGGAAAATATACACTAAAAAATGCAACAATAAAAACAGGGCAAGTAGAAGGAACTAGTGTAAAGGTAGAAGGAAATACTATAAAAATAAAAGTAGGAAATGAGAAAATAAAAAACTTTGATCTATCATTAAGAAAATTTATAACAAATGTAAATGATAAAAAATATGATAGAGTTCCAAAAGTTGATGTGACAAATTTAAAAGATAAAACAGATACAACTTCTGTATATAATCATCCGAAAAAAGAACTTTATGTTGCTAAAAATGATATAATAATATATACAATAAGAGTATATAATGAAGGGCAATTAGATGGGTATGTAGAAGAAGTAACAGACTTTTTACCAGAAGAATTAGAATTTTTAACAGATAATGCTATAAATAAAAAATATGAATGGGTACTTGGAAAAGACGGAAGAACTATAACAACAGATTATTTATCAAAAGCTAAAGAAAATTCAGAAAGAAAAAATTTAATAAAAGCATTTGATGGTGAGAAATTAGATTATAAAGATTTACAAGTAGCTTGTAAAGTAAAAAATACAGCAGAAACAAACAAAAAATTAACCAATATAGCTGCAATAACTAAAGATGCTGATGCAAACGGAAAAGAAGTAGATGATATAGATTCAGATCCAAGTAAAATAACAATACCATCAGATGAAAAACTACCATCATATAAAGATGAAGAAATAAATAAAGAATATGTTCCTGGACAAGAAGATGATGACGATTTTGAAAAAGTTATAGTACAAGAATTTGACTTAGCCTTAAGAAAATTCATAACAAATATAGATGGAAAAGATGTAACAACAAGAATACCAGAAGTAAGTTATGATAAAGAAAAAGACAAAATAACATATAATCATCCAAAAGATCCAATGGATGTAGTAACAGGAGATATAGTAACCTATACAATAAGAGTATATAACGAAGGAGATATTGATGGATATGCACAACTAGTATCAGATGATATACCAGATGGGTTAAAATTCTTACCAGAAAATGAAACAAATGTAAAATATAGATGGGTAATGTATGATAAAGAAGGAAAAGAGACAGAAAATGTAGAAGAAGCAGAAAAAATAACAACAGATTACTTATCAAAAGAGCAAGAAGAAAAAGAAGGAGAAAACTTATTAAAAGCATTTAATAAAAATGAAGAAATAAGTGAAACAAATCCAGATCATAGAGATATAGAGGTAGCATTTGAAGTAGTAGAACCAAATGGATCAGATAAGGTAATAATAAATTCAGCACAAATATCAGAAGATAGTGATAAAGAAGGAAATCCAGTAGAAGATAAAGATTCAACACCAGACAAATGGGTAGAAGGAGAAGATGACCAAGATAAAGAATACATAAAATTAAGATATTTTGACTTGGCATTAAGAAAATGGGTAACAGAAGCAATAGTAATAGAAGATGGAAAACAAACAGTAACTCAAACAGGACATACACCAGATATGGATCCAGAACCAGTAGTAAAAGTAGAATTATATAGAAAAGACATAAATCAAGTAACAGTAAAATTCAGATACTCAATAAGAGTAACAAATGAAGGAGACATAGCAGGATATGTAAAAGAAATAACAGACTATGTACCAGAAGGGTTAAAATTTGTAGCAGAAGATAATCCATATTGGAAAGATGAAGGAAACAATATAATATCAACAACAAAATTAGAAAACACATTATTACAACCAGGAGAATCAGCAGATGTAGAAGTGTTATTAACATGGATAAATAGAGAAGATAATATGGGACTAAAAACAAATATAGCAGAAATATCAAAAGACTATAATGACAAAGGAGTACCAGATAGAGACTCAACCCCAGACAATAAAAAGCCAGGAGAAGATGATATAGATGATGCACCAGTAATATTATCAATAGAAACAGGTAAAGCAATAACATATGTAGGATTAGGAATAGTAGTACTAGTAACAATAGCAGGAGGAATATTCTTAATAAAAAAATATGTAATGTAGAATAATTGTGGAATCTAACCTTGGAGTCATGTTTTGGGAGCCAAAGAAAAATGTTTTCAATGATTTTGGGGACGGAGACAAAAATCATTCAAGTTTATAATATAATGAAAACTAGAAATTTAACTAAAATGTTAAATTTCTAGTTTTTTTATTGTGTAGGAAAAATTGACTTTTATCTTGAACTTATATAGGATTTTTCTGTATACAACAAGTAAAAGTAACCTTTAAAAAGACCTATAATAGCTTTTCTTATATTTATTTTAAGTAAATGATTTTTGTCTCCGACCCCAAAATCACGACTCCAAAATCAGTAAAATCAATTCTTTTTAAAGTTATCGAATTTTACTTGAATAATGTTTACTTTTAATTTTAGGTATGATATAATTTTTTGAAGAAAGGTATAGAGGTGAGTATATGAATCAAATATTATCTACAAGTAATTCAGAAAGAAATAAAAAAGGTGGACCAATAGAAATAAATACTATTGTAAAGTTTTTTTCAATTATATTAATCATATTTGGAGTTATAATGATTAGTACAGCTTCATATGCGATTTATAAAAAATCAGTAGATAAAAATAACATTCCTACAAAGCCTTCTATTACGGAAGAACAAAAAGACGATAAAACAGTATTATTGAAAGTAACACATGATAAAGCAATAGATAAAATAGAATATAGTTGGAATGAACAAGAATCAAAGATAATAACTGGAAATGGAAGAAAATATATAGAACAAGAAATAGAGATACCAGGAGGAACTAATAAATTACATGTTTCTGTTACAGATATAGAAGGACAGGAAATATCTAATGAGCAAACATATGAAACAGAAGATATAATAAAAATGGAAATAAATAATGGAAAAGTTAAAGTATCAGCAGAAGCAGAAACAGAAATTTCATATATGACATATAGATGGGATGAAGAGCAAGAAGAAAAAATTGATATAAATGCTACAACAGTTGAGCAAGAAATAGAAATTCCAATGGGAGAGCATACCTTAACAGTTATTCTAGTAGATAAAAATAATGAAACTATAACAAAAGAGCAAAAAGTTAAAGGAGTAGTAAAACCAAAAATACAAGTAAAATTAGATGAGGCACAAGAAAACTTTTTAATAACAGTTACAGATGATTCAGGATTAGATAGAATAGAATTTATAATTAATGGTGAAAACAAAACTTTAACGGCAAATGAAGGACAAAAAGAAATGAAATTAAAGTTACCATTAAAAGATGGGGAAAATAGAGTTGAAATTATAGCATACAATTTAGATGGAATTGAATCAGATAAAACTAGAGCAAATAAAACTAAATAATTACAAGTATTAATTCTCTACATATTTATGTGTAGAGAATTAATTGAAAGGAAATAAATGTCGATACAATTATTAGAATTATCAACATATTTTATTATATATTCATTTTTAGGTTGGGTTTTAGAAAGTATATTTAGAAGTTTTTGTGAGAAAAAAATAATAAATACAGGTTTTCTAAGAGGTCCAATATGCCCTATATATGGATGTGGGGCAATAATAATGATATTCTTTTTAAAGAACTTTTCAAGTTCTAAAATATTACTTTTTATAATGTCAATAATATTTTTAAGCTTATGGGAATATATAGTAGGAGTAATATTAGAAAAATTATTTAAGACAAAATATTGGGATTATTCAGATCACAAATTTAATTATAAAGGAAGAATTTGTTTAACAAACTCAATTGCTTGGGGATTTTTAGGTGTACTTTTTATAGATTTTATACATCCTGCTATAGTAAATCTATTAAAAAATGTTGATGTATTATATTTAAAAATAATAGTTCCTATACTATTAATACTAATTTTAACAGATGCTATAATCAGTATTGTAAAAACTAAAAATATAAAAGGAACATTAGAAAAAGTAGAAAAATTAAATGAACAAATAAAAGAAAAACTAGCAGAAATAAAGAAACAAAATCAAGAAAAAAATACAACATCAGAAAATTTGCAATTATTAATTGAAAAAATAAATAAGAGGAAAAATAGAGAATTACGAAGATTATATAAAAGAGTATATAGATTAAAAAGAGCATTCCCAGCAATTGATACAAAAGAATTTAGAGATATATTAAATAGAAAAATAGAATTAAAAAATAAGAAAAATAAAAATGAATGATTTAGGTAAATGATAATTAAATCTATATAAATAGCAAAAGATATATAAATAAAAATAATTATTAAAACTAAAAAGTATTATAATAAAAAATTATTATTAAAAAGTTATAATAATTTTACTTTGGAAATTAGGGTGTGATTAAATGAAACAAGAAATTTATATTATAGATGATGATGATTCATCAATAGTAATATTCAGAGAATTATTTAAAAATGATAAAGAATATAAATTCATAAGTGTAAAATCAGAGCAAATTGATGTAGCTTTAAAAAATATACCAGCATTGATAATAATAAATGAGGATGCTATTCAAAGAGATGTTGTAAATCTATGTAGACAAATAAGAAAAGATGAAGATAATACAATAACTCCAGTAATAGTAGTTTCATCTCGAAGTGAAAAAGAACATAGAATGAGAATTTTAAAAGAATCAATAGAATATTATATCAAAAAACCAGTAGATGAAGAATATTTGTACTATACGGTAAAAAATTTAAATAGATTATTATCAATTAACAGAAGAATAAGTCCTTTAACAGGATTACCAGGTAATGTACAAATTCATGCAGAACTAAAAAAGAGAATATCTAAAAATGAGCCTTTTTCAGTATTATACTTGGACTTGGATAATTTCAAAGCATATAACGATGTGTATGGATTTTTAAAAGGAGACCAAATTATAGAATTTACAGCACAAACAATACTAAAAGGAGTTCATGCAAATGTAGAAGAAAGTGCATTTGTTGGACATATTGGGGGAGACGACTTTGTAGCAATAGTACCAACAACAAATTGTGAGAAGATATGTCAAAATATAATAGCAATATTTGACAATCAAGTAAAGCAATTTTTTACAGATGGAGACATAGAAAAAGGGTATATTGAAGTAGAAAACAGAAAAGGAATAATTGAACAATTTCCATTAACCTCTATATCAATAGGTGTAGTTGTTGCAGAAAAAAGTAGATTTAGTAATATTCTTGAAATAGGAGAAATAGGTGCACAAGTAAAACATGCAGCAAAATCAGTAATGGGAAGTAGTTATGCGATAGATAGAAGAAATTAATAAGAAAATACAGGTAATAGAAAGTTATAAAAAATTGATAGGAATTTGAAAAATCAATGAAATTTAGCAAAAATGTGGTATAATATTAATATAAATTCAAAAAGGGAGATGAATGATTATGACAATGAAACAAAAAGAATTATATAATGTAATTGAAAGTTTACCAGAAGAGTTATCAAATAAAGTTGTAGATTATATAGAATATCTTAAATTTTCTTATATGACAAAAGCTCCAGATGATTTAATTATAAAAGATGATAAAGATTTATTGGAAAAATTAAAAAAAGGTATGGAAGATACCAATAATGGAAAAGTATGTTCTGTTGAAGAAGCATATGAAGAAGTTAAAGGAATTTTAGCAAATTAAATGGAGGTTTTGACATTGAAAGAATATAAGGTAGAATTATCTATTCAGGCAAAAGAGGACTATAAAAGTATTATTAAATATATAAAATACAAATTATTAGAGTCTAATATTGCAGAAAGATATGCTGAACTAATAAAGAATGAAATTAATACTTTGAAATATAATCCACAAAAATTTGCTATTATTAACTATGATATTATAAAACAATATAAATTTAGAAAACTAATTATTAAAAATTATATTGTATTTTACCGAATTAATGAGGAAGAAAAAATAGTAAATGTAGAGAGAATTTTGCATGGTACAACTGACTGGAAAAATAAATTATAAATTAAAAATTGCAGATGTAAAAGTTTGCAATTTTTTTGAATTTATATTAAAAGTGAAAATACATGAATTTATAATGGGTGTAACTTAATATTTTATGATATATGAGCAAAAGGGTGTAATTAAAATAAAACAAAAGCATACTATATAAAAAGATAAAAAAAGGAAGAGGTATGCAAACTATGAAAAGAATAGCTATAATATTAGCTACAATAATGATAGGGGTGTTAGTAGGAACGACACAAACAAATCAGAGTAACGAAAATAAAGAAAGAAATATAGGAGATGCAGTACAAGTTAGCACATCAACAATATCGAGTAAAGTGGTGGTATTAGATGCAGGTCACGGAAAGCCAGATGAAGGAGCACAAAGTAAAAATGGAATCACAGAAGCTGATATAAATTTAAAAATAACTTTTAAATTAAAAAAGTTATTAGAAGAGGTTGGGTGTAAAGTTATACTAACTCGTTCAGATGGAAATGCTATATATGATTTAAATAGCAAAACTTTAAAAGAAAAAAAGATATCAGATATGAGAAATAGGGCAAAAATTGGAAATAATTCATCAGCAGATATTTTTGTATCAATTCATTTAAACATGATAGAACAATCAAAATATTATGGCTGGCAAACATTTTATAAGGAAGGAAAAGAAGAGAGTGAAAGACTAGCTAAATCAATCCAAAATGGATTAAACAATTCTATGCAAAAGGAAAATAAAAGAGTAGCAATGAAATTAGATAATAAATATTTAATTAAAAATATAGAAATACCAATTTCAATTGTAGAATGTGGATTTTTATCTAATCCACAAGAAGAAAAAGAATTACAAGATGATGTATATCAAGAAAATTTGGCATTAGGAATTTATAATGGGATTATAGACTATTTTAAAGAGTGAAATTTACTGCTTGAATTATATAAGAAGAGTAGCAAAGTTAGATAAGAAAAGATGATAAATAAACTAAATGTTAAATATAAAAAATATATAATTGAAAGAAAAGTCAATTTCAAACAATAGAAATCAATTTTCAAAGTATTGCTATGTAAAAATAACATGAAGTATTTAATAATTAATTTTTACTATATTGTTAAAAAATATGTTGACAAATAGAACACATAATGTTATATTTACCAATGAAAGGAAAGTGATACTATGAAAATTGATTATGCAGTTATAGGAAAAAGAGTAAGAAACCAAAGAGAAGTAAAAAAATTAGAAATTGATAATATATCTAATTTACTAAATATTTCTAAAAAAACAATAGATGATTTAGAAAACGGCATAGCAAAAATAAGTTTAGTAGATTTTATTAAAATTTGTGATTTATTAGATATTTCAGTTTTTGATATATTAAATATTGAAAATATAGAAATTAATAATTGTATTGACAAACAGTTGTATGAGCTAATAATACAATGCAATATTAAGAAACAAAAATTAATTTATAATATAGTAAATTTGGCAATAAAGACCCAAATTATCTAAAATTTGACTTTTTATCCTTTTTATAGTATACTAAGAAGGTACTACTTTTTGCAAATATATAAATATTTAAGGAGAAGGATTAAAATGAAAAGTAAAATGAATATAAGAAGCATTATAATTATGTCAGTAATATTAATTCTAAGTATGCTTTTTATAAATATTAGCTTAGCAGCAAATACTGGAACAATCAATGTTGAGACTGCTAATTTAAGAGAAACAGCAGATGCTGAGAGTAAAATTTTAGAACAACTTTCCCTAAATCAAGAAGTTGAAATAGTAGAAAAAGCAGGAGACTGGTATAAAGTTAAACATAACAATATAACAGGATATATAAGAAAAGACTTAATTAATACAAATGAAGAAAAAGTAGAAAAAAATGAAACAACACAAGTAACAAATCAAGTATCACAAGAAAACACAACAACATCAAATAATGTTCAAGCTAATGCAGTATTAACTGAAAATAATTCTGAATTAGGAGAATATATTTTAGTTGCTGATACTAAATTGAAATTAGTACCTACAATAAATGCAACAGATGTTGTAGAAGTAAAAAAAGATGAAAAAGTTAATGCAACAGAAATTATTAATGATTGGGTATGTGTAGAAACAAAAAATACAAAAGGTTGGATTAGAAAAGATAAATTACAAAGAGAACAAAAAGTAGAACAAATTCAACAACCAGTTCAAGAAGAAGTAGTAAAAACTAAAACTAAATATATTAATGCAACATCAGTAAATGTAAGAAAAGAACCAAATACAACAAGTGAAATTATAGCAAATGCTACACAAAATACAGCAGTAACAGTATCTAAAGAAGAAAACGGATGGAGTAAAGTAACTTTAAATGGAAAAGAAGGTTATATATCATCTTCACTTTTATCAGATACTAAACAAGAACCAGCAAAAACAAATACAACATCAAGAGGGGCAAATACTTCAAGAAAATCAAGCAAAAAGGAAAAGAGTACAAATGCACAAGCAAATGTAGCAAATGACACAAAAACACCAAGTAATTCAACAGGTTCTGCCAAAGGAAGTGCAATAGTTGCAACAGCAAAAAAATATTTAGGATATAAATATGTATATGGTGGTACTTCACCAAGTACAGGATTTGACTGTTCAGGTTTTACATCATATGTATATAGACAACACGGGATATCATTAAATAGAACAGCAGCAGGTCAATATAGTAATGGAACATATGTAAGTAGAGCAAACTTACAACCAGGAGACTTAGTAATGTTTGGTTCTCCTATAAATCATGTTGCTATATATATAGGTGGAGGGCAAATTATACATGCGTCAACACCATCAACAGGGGTTAGAATAGATTCTTTAAATTCAGGATATTATAGTAAAAACTATACTGGAGCAAGAAGAATTGTAAATTAAAAATATAAACTAAAACAGGCAATTAGGAGGTAAAAAATAAATAAAATACCATTTTTAATTGCAGTTACAGGATATATAATAGGTATATTATGGGGGCTATACTTTGATTTTAGTATAGTCCTTTTATATATTTTGATAATTGCTATTTTTATTATAAAAAGAAAAATTACTAAAAAGAAGAAATTTAATATCATATCTATTTTTAGATATTTAAAGTATTTAAAATTATTTCTAAATAAAAAAACTATTTTTATAATCATTATAATTTCAATTCTATCAAATTCAATTATGTTATATGAAAAATATAAATATTTCAATATATATGAAGAAAAAGAGTATACTGTTATAGGAAAAATAGTAAGTGACAAACAGGAAAAAGAATATAAAAATTGTTATAAAATAAAAGTATTAAAAGTACAAAATTCTAGTAAAAATGTAAAAAATACATATCTAAATTTATTTGTAGATAAAAAAATCAACTTAGAATATGGAGATATAATTGAATGCAAGGGAAACTTTCAGAAAGGTAAAGAAGCAAGAAATTATGGAGGCTTTGATTATAATACATATTTGAAAACTAAAAAAATTTATGGAATATTTAACTCAAAAAAAGTTGAGGTTATATCAAAAGATATAGATATTTTTTCTATTTCCAATAATATTTCTAATAAGATTGAAGAAAAAATTGATTTATTACTAAATGAAACAGAGGCAAGTTTATGTAAGGGACTGCTATTAGGAAAAACAGAAGAGATTGAAGAAAGTATTAAGGAAAATTTTAGAGTAGTTAATATTTCACATATATTAGCTATTTCAGGATTACATGTATCATATATAGTAATGTTAATAATTACAATTTCACAAGGAATAATAGGCAAGAAATATGGCACATTTTTTGTAATAGTAGTTTTAATATTCTATATGTTTTTAGTAGGTTTTACACCTTCAATAGTAAGAGCTTGTATAATGGGAATATTAGCAAATATGGCTTTTTTAGTTCAGAGGAAAAATAATTTTTGGAATTCACTTGCTTTATCTTTGCTATTAATTTTGATAAATAATCCACATTCTATATTAAATATAGGACTACAACTGTCATATCTAGCTACAATAGGTATAGTAAGTTTTAGCAGAAAGATAAGGAAAAAACTTGATAATTTTAAAGGTTTTAAGAATAGTTTATTAATTAGAAAAAATAATAAATTACAAACTTTAGTTAATAAAGTAAAAGATAATCTTTCAGTTATGTTTTCAGCTCAAATGCTAATATTACCAGTAATGATATATAATTTTAATATATTTGGCACATATTTTATAATTTCAAATCTTTTAATAAGTGTAATAATAGGAATAACAATTTTTTCATCAATAGTATTAGTAACAAGTTCTTTTGTATTTTTTTCTATTTCAAGAATTTTTTCACCAATATTAACAATATTAATTCAATTATTAATTATTATTTCAAATATTAGTAAATTACCGTTTTCAAAAATATATATTTCAACTCCTAATATATTAAGTATAATTATTTATTATATAATGATTTATGTGATTAATTTTTTTGATGAAGTTTATAGTAAAGATAATTATAGTTATTATCGAATACGAAATTTAATTGCAATTTTCAAATATAGAATAAGAAGAAATAAACATATATTAAAGAAATTGTTTATAGTTATATTCATATTAGTAACTATTATAAATATATCGCCTAAAAATCTTAAAGTTTATTTTATAGATGTAGGTCAAGGTGATTCTACATTTATTGTTACACCACATAAGAAAACAATTCTAATAGATGGTGGAGGGAGTTTACAAGAAAATTTTGATGTTGGTAAGAAAACCTTAATACCATATATATTAGACAGGGGATATACAAAGATAGACTATGTTTTTGTTTCTCATTTTGATTTGGATCATGTAGGAGGAGTATTATCAGTATTGGAGGAATTGAAAGTGGGAAAAGTAATAATAGGAAAACAGTTTGAAAATTCAGAAAATTATAAGGAAATGATAAAAATTGCAAGTGAAAAGAAAATAGAGATTATGCAACTAGATAAAGAAAAGGAAATAGTTATAGATAATATAAAGTTTAATATACTATGGCCAGATAGAGAAAACATAATAAAAGAAAATAACTTAAATAACAATTCACTTGTAATGAAGATGGAATATAAAAATTTCTCAATGCTATTTACTGGAGATATAGAAGAAATTGCAGAAAGAAAAATAATAGATACATATAAGAATAATTATGATATTTTTAAATCAGATGTATTAAAAGTTGCTCATCATGGATCAAAGACTTCATCTATTAATGAATTTTTAAATTTAGTAAAACCTAAAATAGCTTTAATAGGAGTAGGTGAAGATAATAAGTTTGGGCATCCAAGTGAAGGAGTTATAAATAATTTAAGCAATTTACGGGGTCGGAACTTATAGGACAGATTTGAATGGAGAGATTAGTATAGAAGTAAATTCAAGAGGAAGATATTTTGTGAAAAAATTTATTAATTAAAGAAATAGGACAAACTGTATAAAATTAGAAATAATTGCAAATAATACTAGAAAATAAATAAAATGATTAAATATCTTAAAAAAGATATATGATAACATTTTACGAACGGAGGTTAACATGAAAAGAGCAATTATTATTTTATCAGTTTTATTGGTAATTATAATTTCAGTGGGGACAGCTTTTTTTATAAAAGGTTTAGATAAAGAAGAGGAAATTGATACAAAAGTATCAGAAGTGAATAACGAGATTGTAACAGACGAATGTGTAGATGAAACAAGTAATTTTGAAGAAATTGAGATAGAAGAAGCTAATTCAAGTGAAGAGAAGACTTCGCCAAATTGTTCACTGACTATGAAAAGATATTATAATGAGTGTGGGCATAGTATTGAAGAATATTCTAATTTGAATAAAGAACTTGTTAATAAGACTAAAGATGAAATTCAAGAGGTATATAGCGCATGGAACATTGACAAATTTTCAAATAATGAAATTATTATTTCTAGAAGTTTTGAAAGTCAATGTGGAGAGCATTATGTTGTAAGAGATAAAGATGGGAAAGTTGTTATATACTTGCTTTCAGGAGATGGTACAGAAAGTGAGTTGCAAGAGACTCAAATATCAACAGAGTTTTTGACTGAAACTGATAAGATTGAGTTGCAAAATGGAATTAGGGCTAATGGGAAACAGGAGTTAAATCAGGTTATTGAAAATTTTGAATAAGTGCATTAGGACTGACCCAGAAATATAATTTTATATCTAGGTCAGCCCTTTTAAGAAATATTAATTTAGCTATATTTTATTAGTGATAGTATATTATAGGAAGTTTAGAGGAATAGTCATTTTAAGATATTTCTCTAATTTTTTTTGTCAACTGTCACTTCTTTTTTTAAATCGGATTTTTCAATGAATCCTTTTTTGTATAAATCTTTAACATACATTACTAATGCAGATATAGTAGATAGTAAAGCTAGTAAGTAGATTCCGATAGTAATGTTTGACCAGATTGCTCCTAAACTAAATTGTTTTACTGCTAATGATGCAACTATTGCTACATAGAAAAGTACGGTTGCTAATTTTCCATACCATCTACTGTATACAACAACATCTTTTCCATATAAGAATGATGCTCCTACTATCATTATAAATTCTTTTAGTAGAACTATTAATAAAATCCACATAGGTATTATATCTGCAATTTCTAATGATGCTAATGTTATAATTTGTGTTAACTTGTCTGCTAATGGGTCCATAAGTTTTCCAAAGTTTGTTATAAGGTTAAATTTTCTAGCTATACAACCATCTGCAATATCTGTTATTCCTGATAATGTAAAAAATACAAATGCTAAAATGTAATTTCCTGCAAAGATATTTTTTACAATTAAAGGTATTATTAAAAATCTAATTATTGTTAGTATATTTGGTACATATTTTAACATAAAAATTGCGTTCCTTTCTCTTTTTTTAAGGTATACAAATTGATAAGGATATTTGTTTTCCTATACAATACTTTTCTTATTCCATTGCAAAACTTTTCTGTATATGATAAACAAAAGATACCTTTAAGAAGTTCCTATTTTACTTCAAATTTTAATTTATCTTCTTGTAATTCTATATTTACATTTTGACCGTCTAAAAGAGTTCCTCTTAATATCATTTCAGATAATTCATCTTCAATATATCTTTGAATAGCTCGTCTTAAAGGTCTTGCTCCAAATTTTATATTTGTTCCTTTACCAAGGATATACATCTTAGCTTCTTTTGATATTTGCATTTTTATATCTTTTTCGTTTAATGCTTTTTGAGTATCATTAAGCATTAAATCTACAATTTTCAATAATTGTTCTTGAGTTAAAGCATCAAAAGCAACAACTTCATCTACTCTATTTAGAAATTCAGGTCTGAAAACATCTTTTAGACTATCTATAATTTTTCCTTTATTAATAGTAGTATTTCCAAAACCTATTGAATTGTTGTTTAAGTTTGAACCAGCATTAGAAGTCATTATTATAATTGTATTTGAAAAACTAACAGAGTTTCCTTGACTATCTGTAAGAACACCATCATCTAATACTTGTAATAAAATATTAAATACATCTGGATGTGCTTTTTCTATTTCATCTAATAATATTATTGAATATGGTTTTCTCTTAACTTTATCTGTTAATTGTCCAGCATCATCATAACCAACATAACCTGGAGGTGCACCTATTAACTTAGAAGTAGAATGACTTTCCATATATTCAGACATATCTATTCTTATTATAGAATCTTCAGAACCAAACATTTCATAAGCCAAGCTTTTGGCTAATTCTGTTTTTCCAACTCCAGTAGGACCTACAAATATAAAAGAAGGTGGTCTTTTTGTAGTTTTTAATCCTGCTCTATTTCTTCTAATAGCTCTTGAAACAGCTGAAACTGCTTCATCTTGTCCTATTACTCTTTTGTGAAGATTAGTTTCAAGATTTAGTAATTTTTGAGTTTCTGCTTCAGTTATTTTTTTAACAGGTATTTTTGTCCAACTTTCAATTACATTTGCTACATCTTGTATAGTAAGTTGCTTTGGTTTCATTTTTTTATTTAGAGCATCAATTTCTTCGATTAATTGACATTCTTTAGTCTTTAAGTCAGCTGCTTTTTGATAGTCTTCTGTTGAATCAGCAGCTACAACTTCTTCTTTTTCTGCCTGAACATGAGCTAATTCTTGTTTTAAGCTTTCTAATTTAAATAATTCTTTATTTTCTAAGTTAATTCTAGAACAAGCTTCATCTAAAATATCAATAGCTTTATCAGGTAAAAATCTGTCATGAATATATTTTTCGGACATGATGACTGCTTGTTTTATTACATCAGAAGAGATTTTTACTTTGTGATATTCTTCATAATATTTTTTAATTCCTTCCAATATTCCAATAGAATCATCAATATTAGGTTCTTCAATTAATACTTGTTGGAATCTTCTTTCTAAAGCTGAGTCTTTTTCAATATATTTTCTATATTCTTTTAAAGTTGTTGTTCCTATTAATTGAATTTCACCATTTGATAGAGCAGGTTTTAATATATTTGCTGCATTCATTGAATGTTCACCATCTCCTGCACCTATAATATTGTGTATTTCATCAATAACTAGAATTATATTACCATATTCTTTACATTCGTCAATAATACCTTTCATTCTAGATTCAAATTGACCTCTAAATTGTGTACCTGCTATTACTGAAGTCATATCTAATAAATAAACTTCTTTATTTAAAAGTTTTGCTGGAACATTTTGATTAGCAATTTTTATAGCTAATCCTTGTGCTATTGCAGTTTTTCCAACACCAGGTTCACCAATTAAACAAGGATTATTTTTTGAACGTCTATTTAAAATTTGGACAATTCTTTGAATTTCTTTATCTCTACCAATAACAATATCTAATTCATTATTTTTAGCTTTATGTGTTAAATTTGTTCCATAAGTATCTAAGAATTTTTTCTTTTTATTTTGCTTAGAATTCTTTTTCTTATCAACTTTTACTTTTTTTCTTCCATTTGAAGGAGTTTCTTGCTCATTATTTTCTTTATTATTTTGACCATTAAACATATTAAAAATTGAACCTAGTGGAATAGCAGCACCTGCTATTTTAGGAGAATTTTCATCATCTTCATCTGGATTATTATTTGTAGTATCAAAGGTAATTGCACCTTCAATATTTTCAATATCTTCTAAATTTATATTTTCAGCCAAATCTTTAAAAATAGTTTCAAATTGTTTTGTCATATCATTTATGTTGATTTTATCATGTGCTAAAATATCATTTTGCTTATAAAGAGCTTCAGTAGGGTCAATACCTTTTGCTTTTGCGCAGTCATAGCAATAACCTTCAAAAGACTCTTTACCATTTTCTATTTTTTTATAAAAAAGTATGGCTGGATTTTTATTACATTCTGAACATAACATACTCTGAATTCCTCGTTTCTTCTAAATTTTGAATATACTATATCATACATTAATTTGCTAGAATAGTCAACAAAATTAAGGATTTTTTAACATTATAGCTATCTTTTTTTTGTCTTATATGTTAGAATAATAAATAGTGAAACTATGTAATTATAGAGTAAAAATACATTAATATTATATAAAAAAATTAAGAAAGGAGAAAATGAAATATTGAATTAATTAAGTATTTCATTTAGTAAAATATGAAGGTAACTTTGCCCAAAAAAGAAAAGACTGATACTAAAGCAATAGCTATATATACAATTGCAATAATATCATGTATAATTGCAGTTGTAATTGTGTGTATAACACAATTTTTAGGTAAAAATAGATTAGAAGAAATTTTATCAATAGGTTCTTCAGGAACAAGTAAACAGGAAATAGATGAGCAAGCATTAATAGCAGAATTTGACAATATTTTTAATAATAATTTAGAAAAAAGTGGTTTTAGTGTTAATATAGAAAAACAAGAAGAAGATAAAGATATTATTTATACATATTATAATAAGACAGAAAGCAAAAAAAACCACTATGAATTAAACTTACAAGTTCCATATATAAATATAGATAATGAAATTATAAATCAATATAATAATGAAATAAAAGAAACTTTTCAAAAAAAGGCAGAGAAAGTTTTAGAGACTCAAAATAAAAATATTGTTTATACAGTAAAATATCAGGCAATAATTGAAGAAAATATATTATCATTAATAATAAAATCAGAATTAAAAGAAGGAACAAGTGCACAAAGACAAATTATAAAAACATATAATTATGATTTAATTAATAATAAAGAAATAAAGTTAGAAGAAATGATTTCTAGAAAAGGATTAAGGAAAGAAGAAGTTCAAAGAAAAATAAGAGATAGAATAAAAATAGAAGAGAAAAAAGTAGAAGACCTAAAAAATTTGGGTTATAATATTTTTGAAAGAAACAGTGAAGATGAACAATACAATATAGAAAATACCAAGGAATTTTTTATAAAAAATCAACGAATATATATAATATATCCATATGGAAATGAAAGTTTAACAACTGAAATGGATGTAGTTGTAATATAAGTTTTAGTATAATTGAAAAGAACTTTAAAATAAAGATAAAAATATTAAAATAGTAGTTTAGTATTTTATATACAGTGTGGAATAAAAAAGATGTAGTGTGGATAAAATATCATTGAAAAGAGAAATGGATTTGTTATACTTTAAAGAAATATTAAAATAATAACAAAAGAGGAGAGAAAATGGAAGAGATAATCGCTGAAAGCCTTGGTACTGTACACACACACACACACACACACACATTATGTTTATTAAACGAAGAAGAAAAGAAAGATAAAATAATATATAAATATAAAAAGACAGTAATAAATGCCTAGAAATAGGTTTTTATTGCTGCTTTTTTACACTTGAAATTAGATAAAGGATAGTAATAGTTAAAACTAATAATAAAAATTAAAGATAATAAATTTTAATATTAGTAATTATAGTGAGTAAAAAAACAAGAAATTTTAAATAATATTAATAAAATAGAAGTAAAAAGGAGATGAATTAAAAATGAAAACAAAAGCAAAAGAAAAGCAAAAAGGGATAACATTAATAGCTTTAGTAATAACAATAATAGTATTATTAATACTAGCAGGAGTATCAAT